>JACZXL010000010.1 GCA_022571635.1 Planctomycetota bacterium | reverse complement strand
CTCGGTTCTCCGGGTAGGTGCCCATGCGGCCCGATCGTTGCAGCTTGAAGGCGATCTGATCGAACTGCCGCGACACCGTCATGGCTTCGTAGAGCTTGATGACGTCCTCGTCGGGAATCAGGTCCGCCCCGAGCTGCGCGTCGAACCGACCGTGCTCGTCGAGGATCGAGACCGACTCGATGCTGGCGGTGAAGACTGTCCTAGCCGGCATGGACCTGCTCCTGAGCGGCGTGCGGGCCAGCGGCGATGCGCTGATCCGCCAACGCCACCGCGGCGGCATGGGTTGACGGCATCGACTCGGCGTCCTGGAGCACCTGCGCCGTCGTTACTTCAATATCGGCGATCTTCTGATCGATCTGAGCCTCCGTCAGACCCAGATGTGTTCCCGCCAGTTGAATCAATCCGCCGGCGTTGGACACGAAATCAGGCACATACAGAATCCCGAGGTTCTTCAGAATCACGGCGTCTTCATCCGGATCGTCGAGTATGTTGTTCGCAGCGCCCGCAATGATGGGACAACGCAGCGATCGCGCGCGATTCGCATCAATCACTCCCCCCAGTGCGCACGGTGCGAGAATATCACATTCGGTCGAGAACAGCGCAGCATCGGAATCGACGAACTCCAACCCGAGCTCGACAATAGCCCGTTGCCGCGTCGCGTCGTTGATTTCGGCCCCGATCACCTTAGCGCCCGCTTCCAGCAGGAGTTGGGCCAATCCGAACCCGACGTGGCCGATGCCTTGGATCGCCACCGTCAGCCCGCTGAAATCGACGGGCTTGCCGAGATGCGCGAGCGCCGCCTTCATCGCGTTGATCGTTCCGCGCGCGGTGTACGGCGAGGGATCGCCGCCGGTCGAGATACGTTCACCACCCATGACGTGCTTGGTCTGGGTCGCCATCCAGTCGATGAATTGCGGATCGGAACCGACGTCTTCGGCGGCGATGTATGCGCCGTGGAATGTCTCGACGAACCGGCCCATGGCGAGCGCTTCGGCTTCGGTGGTCCGATGTCCCGGCTTGGGTAGAAGGATCACGCTCTTGCCCCCGCCCATGGGAAGGGCTGCGGCCGCGGCTTTGTAGGTCATGCCTTCTGACAATCGAAGCACGTCGTACAGCGCGTCGGCTTCCGTGGCGTAATGCCACCGCCTCGTCCCGCCCAGCGTGTTGCCCAGCTTGGTCGAATGGATGGCGATGATCGCACGCAGGCCCGTCTCAGGATCCTGGTGGAAGCAGACTCGCTCGTGTCCGCGTTCGGTCATCTGTTCGAAGGTGTTCATGACAAACTCATCAGTCTCCAGGTCAACTCCAGTGGCCGCTCGTCGAGGCGGCGATCAAGCGTGGCGGCGCCGAGCGGCGCCTCGCAGGCGGATTCGACCGATCCTCATCGGGGCGGGACGTCGGACGAGGCGGCGACGATCGAGCCGGACCCGAACTGAGGGATATGGGTCTGGTCCGGAACGTGACCTGTGCCGGCGGCTGACTCATCCGGCGTCCCCTCAGGGATAGCGTAATCTGAATTGGGCAGCGAATCCATCTGCATCATCGCCGCCTCGGCGCAACGACGCATGGTTCGGTCGGTGTTCTGTCGCAGATCACGGACGCTCGAACGGAACTCGTGCTGGGCGATCTCGCAGACGTGCTCGACGGTTTTCATCTCCTGCTCCAACTGCTCACCGTTCACCCCATCCCGGATCGACTTGTCGAGGCGGGCGAGGCTGCACGCCATCGCATAGATCCAAAGCACGCACCAACTCAGTCGATACTGAATCATCTGCCGGGTGATCAGCTGCTCGCGGTGTGTTTTGAACATCATTTTCACCTGATGGCTGAACTCGCCAACGAGCTGCTCGAGCCTGCGCTGAAGGTGGGCAAGCTCGGGGCGAAGGCGCGTGATCGCCGGCGCGGGGCGGCGCAGACCGAGATACAACTCGGCCGCGAGCCGCAACCCTTCCAAAATGTGGGAAGTCGGGTTCGTCTTGATCTGAAGCAGGTGTTCACCAAGTTGCTTCGAGCCGTAGGCAAAGACGAAGCTGTGCATGACTTCGTTGGCGCCTTCAACGATGGTGTTGATGCGGCTGTCGCGCCATAGCCGCTCGACGGTGTTCTCGGTCATGTACCCTTCCCCGCCCATGATCTGAAGCGCATAGTCGGTGCAGCGGAATCCCATCTCCGAGCAGAAGACCTTGCACAGCGCGGTTTCGAGCATGATGTCTTCATCGCCGCGATCGAGGAAGCCCGTGGTCATGTAGAGCATCGCGTCCATTGCGTAGCAATAGGCCGAGAGCGTGGCGATCTTCTCTTGCATCAGCTCGAACTCGCCGATCGGCCGGTCGAACTGGTGGCGGTACTTGGCCCACTTGATGCCCTGCTCCATGGCGACGCGGCTGGCGCCGACCATTCCGGCCGACAATGTGCAGCGACCATAGTTCAAGCACGTCAGCGCGACGTTGAGCCCCTTGCCCTCTTTGTGCAGCAGGTTCTTCTTCGGAACCCTGACATTCGTGAAGCGGATGCGCGCCTGCCACGTGCCGCGGATTCCGCATTTGGCGCGGTTGCGGCTGAAGATGTCTATGCCTGCCATGTCCGGGGTACAGATGAGGGCGGTGATGCGCTCCGTCTCCTTACCGGTCTCGGGATCCTGCAACTTCTGCTTGGCCATCACGGTAAATAAGCCGGCCATCGCGGCGGAGGTCGCCCATTTCTTTTCGCCGTTGAGGATGTAGTACTCGCCGTCGTCGGTCAGCTCGCAGTGCGTCTCCTGAGCGGCGGCGTCGCATCCGACGTTGGGCTCGGAGAGGCAAAAGGCGCTGAGCATCTCCTTGGACATGGGCGGCAGATAGCGCTGTTTCTGCTCGGGGGTCCCAAACAGCGAGATTGCGCCGCACCCGATCGATTGATGGGCGGACACCATGACCGCCGTCGAGCCGCAGGATCGCCCGATGCGCTCCAGGACGCGGTTATAGCTGGTGATGCCGAAACCGCCGCCACCGTACTCGGTCGGGATGATCATCCCCATCACGCCGAGGTCGAACAAGCGCTTGATCGCCCACGCTGGGATCTCCTGCTCCTGATCGATCTGGATCGCGGGGTGCTCGTGGCGAAGGTAGTGGTCCAGCGCAGCCAACAACTGATCGCAGCGAGCCGTCTCGTCGGGGCTCACCCCAGGAAAGGGAAAGACCAGCTCCTCGCGAAGGTTGCCCCAAAAGATGCTCTTGATGAAGCCCATCCGGCTGGGGTCCGGCCCGAGCATCTCCTGGGCCTTGGCGATCTGCGTGCGGTCTCTCGCCGAAATGTTCTTCAAGCTGGCAATGAGATCGGGCTTCGACACGAACAAATCCTCCGTGGATCAGGCATCCTCGCAGGTTCTACGGATCGGCGATCCTTCCACCGGCGTGAGGCCACCTCAAGAGATTCTAGACGACGCCAGGCTGATGGCCGCCAAACCAGCCGAGCTGGGCTGGCGGCGGAACCTCTGCTTAGGGATCGACAAGGTGCAGCGGCGGCTTTGCCTCCAGCCGGTCCGTAAGCCTCCGCCGCGGGGCAGGCCTCACCCTCTCAGTGACCGCCTACTTTGTGAAATATTGTACAAAGCCAGGCTCAGCCGACCAGGAGCGCGAAAAGGGGTCGGGAGTCGTTTCTCAAAAACCGCGATTTTGATCGTGTTAGAGCCGTTTTTGAGAAACGACTCCCGACCCCTTTTTCTTCTCGGAGCGACCAGGAGGTGACTACGGCCGGTCCAACCCCGTGATGTCTCACCCACCTTACTCGCGCCCGAAGAGGGCCCGTAGACGTGCCTGTGCTTCGGCTGAAGCGATCACATCGGCCGACAGCTCCGCCGCTCGGTCCAGGGCCGCGTCCTCGAGCGAGCCATCCAGCTCATTGAGCCAGGTCTTGGTCGTCCTCGAGGCCAACACCCCAGCCTCTGTCAGCGATCGCGCAAGTTTCACGACCTCGGCCTCCAAGTGATCCCGGTCAGCCAGGTGCGTGGCCAGCCCCCGCTCGTATCCCTCCTGCCCGCTGATCGTTCCGCCGGCGAGCAGCATCGCGCGGGCGCGCCCCGGGCCGATCTTGCGCATCAGCCAGGGGGCGACCACCGCCGGGCATAAGCCCAGACTGACCTCGGGATAGCCAACTTTCGCCTCAGGATGGGTGATCGCAAAATCAGTGACGACCATCAGCCCGCAGCCGCCGCCGACCGCTGCCCCTTGCACCTTGGCGATGGTGGGCACGGGTAGGCGACGAATTCGCCGCAGCACGCGCGACAAGCCGTGCAGCATTCGGCGCATTCCGTCCGCATCCGCCATCACCCCTTGCAGGTCCATTCCCGCGCAGAACGCTTTGCCCTCGCCGCTGAGGATCAGCGCGCGCACCGAATCGTCACGCTCGATCGCTTCGATCGCCTGCTCCAGCGCTTCGATCAGTTCGATCGACAGCGCGTTGCGCTTCCGGGGGCGGTTCATCGTGACCGTGGCAATGCCATCCGTCACCGAACTGTGCACGAGTTCAGGCATGTCTGCACTTTAGCAACTAGGCAGCGAGCCGGCGGAGCCTGTCCCGATTCCATCGGGATCCCCGAGCCCGGTTTACGCTCAAGCGGGAATAGCCCAAGCGATGACGAATCCGACGCCGAGACTATTCTTTCACCTTCATCGCATGCACGAAACCACATTCCGGACAGCGATGTTCGTTGCGATCGAAGAACAAGACGTACCCACATTCCGGACAGTTGCCTTTCGTCAAACGGCGCTGGCCGCGCTCAAATCGACCAAGCTTGCCAAGGCTGCGTATGACATCCGCCGCTACAACGATTAGACCCGCGAGGATCAGCCAGATCACCAGATAATTGGCGATGAAGTGGCTCTTCCTGGTGGTCGGCCAAACCAGGCTACTTCGCCAAGCGTCGATCAATCGCTTGTTTCCGCTCGCATTGATGGCGTTCCCCACGCGATCGAGTGCGGCGGGATTGAGCTGTTCTACCGTTAGCCGCAGGTTGTTGGCGGGTTGGTCGCCGAGTGACTCACCGCCTCGCTCTGACTCGATCTCGACGCGGGATCGTGGGTTATATAAGAAGGTGGGCCACGGCGCGCCTCGCGCATCCCATAAGAGCGCCAGCGTAATCACTGTCCCGTCATCCAGTTGAACCTGGATCGATTCGCTGAGAAGCGACGGGATCGTTCTATGCACCAACATCGTAACGGGCACCGCCATGAGCCCCGAGATAACGATCAAAACCCCGATGCGCAGGGCGAGTTCCCGGCGAGTGAGGCGCGGCCTCTTATTCCCGTTGCGCTCCATTGCAATTCCTATGTTACTGCGTCAGCGTCCCGCACTCCGGGCAACGCTCGCCAAACTGGTTGCCGCGCAGATCGTAGCCACAGGCGGTACACAACCCTTCTCGGTAGCGTTGGCGCCGATCGGCATGACGCCCGGCCGAGATGAACAACCAGCCCAGCCGCGCCATTGACACGCACGTTCCCCCTCCGAACGCCAGAAGGACCGTCCAGATGATTCCATTGGCGACCCACACGGCAATTCGGTGCCGTGCGACCGGGATCGATCCGCGCCAGACCTCGACTTCCGCACCGTGCCCGCCTCGAAAAAGGGCAGCGGCGATCGCGGCCCGCACTGGTGAATCGCTCGGCAAATCGACGAGCTCCTTGGATCGACCGGTCGAGAAAACGTCCATCTCAAGCGACGGTTCGGGTCGGCGATGTGAGGTTACAAACGGCCAGCCGCGCCGCTCGCTAGCGATGCTGAAATCGAAGTTGGCGTAGAAAACGGAATCGCGAACCACCTCGAACGGGAGTTCGTCCCCGGCGAGGCTGGCCCGGAATGCCCCGCCGTCGTCTTGATACACCTTGCCGCGGACGAGGACGGTCGGGTCGGTCCTGATGTAGAACTGATCCGCCAGCCAGACCGTGGGCCACGCCATTCCCACAGCGCCCGCGAGGGCAATGTCCATCGCGGTCGTCCACACCGTACGCCGGCGCGTCGCCGAGTAGTAGCGGATCATCCGAACGTGGTTCAGCGCCCAACGAAGCATCACTCAGAGGATAACTTCGAGGCGGTGTCGCCGTCGGTTGCATGAGGCTCGTTGGAGTGACCCTGAGCAATCTCGCGTGCTTTGGCATGAACCGTTCGGCCACATTCCGGGCAGCAGGCTTCATCGCCGAGGCCGCGAATGTCGTAGGCACATCCCAGACACGCTCCGCGCGCGATCCGTTCGCGTTCAATCACTTCCCTGGGTATGTGGGTTGCACGGTCCGTGCCGCGTGCCAATGCGAGTGTGAGAGCGATGCCCATGTAACACAATCCCCACCAGACGATCACGTTGCCGATCCAGCCGAGTAGGCGCGGGCCCGGCGGTGGTAGGTTGCCTTGCAACGTATCGATGGCTCGCTCATCGCCAGAAGCGAGGATTGCCTCCCTTATCTGCGCGAACACATCGTCGCTGCAATAATAATAATCATCTCGGGTTCTGACCGTTCCAGAGCCACTCGTCCACACTTCGCACGGTGAGAGGTATGAGCCGCTTCGGAAGATGCGTGTTGCCCACGGCCAGCCGCTGGTCTCGACGACCCGACGCATCGTCGTATATTGCAACATTTGAAACTCATCCGGGTTCGGATCTTCAACGTAGAACTCGTAGGTGTCAATGTCGATCATGTGAACTGCACCTTCGAATACTCCTTCATCATGCGTTGAAACGCTGAGGAAGTGAGTTAGCAGGGTAGCCGACCACGCCAGTACAAATGCCAGGGCGAAAGTGATCTTGTGCCGTCGTGTTAGGAAAGCGAAACTCATACGTCAGTCATGATTGGAGTATCGGGGTCAGGCTGAAAGGAACAAATAAGAGCGATGCGTACACGCCGACCGCGAAATCATTCGCAGCAGATGCGCCGGTGGATGCAGTTGGGAACTACTTTCGCCCAGCCTGGAACTGGCGAAGCAAGGCGACTGCCTCATCGCTATCAGCGATCTCGGCTGATCCATCGCGCGGGCCGTCGAACAGATCGTCGTCAAGCGAGCCGTCCAGTTCATTGAGCCAATGCTTCGTGACGCGCAAGGCTTGTGGACTCTGCTGGGTCAATCGTTGGCACATCGAGATTGCTTTGGCAAGCACTGCTTCGTCATCGTTCGTTAGATGATGCACGAGTCCTTGGCGATGCGCGGTCGCGCCGTCGATCAATTCCCCGCCCATGAGTAATGATCGCGCAGCGCCCGGTCCCATCGCCTGTTGGAGTGTGGGAATGTTCACCGCCGGCGAGACGCCGAGCTTGTGAACGGGATAGCCGAACTTGGCGGTCGCCGAGGCGATGACGATATCGCACGCCGAGACCATCGCGCATCCCCCGGCAATCGCCGCCCCGTGCACCGCCGCGACAACAACCTGTGGCAATCGTCGCAATGATCGAATCGTCGCACTCAAACGATCGATGTACTGCTTCATCAAAGCTGGATCATCGACCGCCGCGGCAAGATCGAATCCCGAGCAGAACGCCTTGCCGTTGCCGCGAAGCAGCAGCACGTGGATGTCGTTGTGCGAGGCAACATCGCCCAACGCTTCATCGAGCGCATCGAACATCGCGATGCTCATCGCATTACGCCGCTTCGGATCGTTCAGCACGATCGTCGCCATCGAATCGTCGAAACCGAGTTGAACGAGATCATTTGGCATAGGTGTCGCGTCACGATCTGGCCGGCATCAGCGACGGAGCGGTTTCTCGAATCATCTCGAGCAAGCGCAGCGATTGCGATCGGCGGGTGAAACTGGCAATGAGTTCGTGATTCGGCTCGGTGTGAAGCTGCGGTGGTGCGGCCAGAAGGTTCGTCAGCGCATCGATGATACGTTGCACATCGATCCCGAGGTGAAATCCCCGGCCAACCTTGCCCACCATCCGAGCCATCGCAGATTCGGCGCTCCCGCCGACCACAAGAATCGGGGCGCGAACCGACAGATACTCAAACAGCTTGCCGGTCAGCACACCGGCTTTCGGATCGTTCCAATCGACCAGCACCAGGGCGTCGGCGTCGCGCTGCATCCGTAGCGCCTCCGGTCGATCAACGGCTTCGTGGGCTTGGACAAGCTCGGCAACCCCGTACCGCCGGGCGAGCCTAGCCCAGTACTCGTAGCCGCGCCCCACGACCACCAGTCGCAGACGCCCCGCGAGATCGGGGTTGTCCTGTCGCAGCGTCCGCATCGCCTCCAGCAGCGGCGCGGGATTCTGGCCGTCGCGATACAACGTGCCGGTGTAGACCAGCCGAACGTTCCCGTCGTCCGGGAAAATCCTCGACTGAGGCAACGACTCGGCCTCGGCCGGGTCAAACCCGTTGTAGACGACCTCGACATTTGCCCGCGTTTGGGAGCGCAGCGTCTGGGCGAGCTCTTCACTAACGGTCGTAACAAGATCCGTCTGCGCCAGGCAGCGTCGCTGCAGCATGCGCTCTCGAATCGTAAATGGAAACAATCCTCGATACAGATGGTTGTTCACCCACAGATCGCGGAAATCCGTCACCCAACGCCGCGCGAGACCGAGCCGCTTTAGCTCTAGGCCGACGACATGCGCCGTGTACGGACCCGAGGAGCTGACCACGACATCCCACGGCGGCTGCTTCCGGCACCAGGCGATCGCCGGCTTCACCCAGCCGTCAGTGAGGTCCGGCATACGAACGGCCGAGAACACGCCGCTGCGATCGCGCAACCGTCGAAGCGGACCCTGCTTGCCCTCGGCGACCGCAATCGACCCGGTGTTCTGCGCGATCACTTTCCCAGCTTGATGCTCGCGGCGGCGCAGCGCACGGAAGATGAGCGGCACGTCGTAGCTGATTTCGGCCACACTGTACTGATCGTCCGTCCCCAAAGAATCCTCCGGAGCTTCGTCCTTGGCCGTGGTCAGGACCGCGACCCCTTCGCCTGCGTCGGACCAGTGTCGGGCGAACGCAGAGGCGCGCAGGGAGGCGATGTTGTCTTGTGGAGGGAAACAGGGTGAGACAAGTAGGACGCGCATGGATCGATCAGGCCGCGGGCCCGAGCTTCTCCTGCGTCGAAGCGTGCTCGCCGCCATATGCGCTGAGCAATCCTGCGACATAGTTCGCCTCACTCCGTTGAGCCAGAAACGCCGAAACATCGAACTGATTCAGCTCGCCGCGCTCGAAGCTCGCGGTGACATCATTGAAACTCGATTCGACACTCTCAGGGTCAAACGGATCGAACATGAATCCCACGCCGCTCGCCTGGACGATCTCCTTCGTGCCGCCGAAGTTGGAAACCATAATATTCGTCTCAAGCGACAGCGCCTCAAGCACGCTCATTGGATAGTTCTCAGCGCACAACGAGCCGAGGAGAAGTACGTGACTGGCGCCGATGATCGACATTGTCTCGTCATGTGGCCTGAGGCCGACAAACTCAACACGCTCTTGAATCCCGCGCCGTGTGCAGATATCGCGACAGCGATCAAGTTCAGTCCCTTCGCCGACGATGGTCAGCGTACCCGCAAAGGACTCCGGCAGCGATTCGAGAAACTCAGCCAACCCTTTCTCGGGCTCGACGCGCCCGCTAAAAACCATACGCAGCGGTCCATCGGGCTTGCTCGGCACACTTGTCGAACGCGGCGCCGGAAACGGAAGCAGTTGCGTGGGCATTCCAAGACCATCGAGCATGCGCTTGAGATACCGACTCGGACACAGAACACAGTCGATGACGCGACGGCGTTTGTGCAGGCGGTAATTCCAAACGTGTTGGAGCACTTTCAACAGCGAATGTGCGATCGATCGGTCATCCCATCGGTGGGTCAAGAGGTACGCCACGCTCGCCAGGCGCGACGCATCGGCCGGTTGCATTCGTCCCCTTTGATAATGGCACATTCCCGAGTTCGGGCACAAAAGGTGATGATCGTGTGCGGTCATCACCGTGCGGGCTGAATGTTGTTTGCAGTACGACTCCAGCACCGCGAGAATGCCCGGCGACAACGTGTGATAGAAGTTGTGCAGATGAATAGCGTCCGGTTGGTACGCAGCCAGTCGCTCAGCCAGCGCTTTCTTGCAAACCCTCGATTCGATATAGCTCAAGGGCGTTCGGCGATGACCCTTGACCTCGTCCGCGGTAAAGAGGTCCACTTCAATTCCGCGGGATTGCAACAGCGACATCGTCATTTCGACGACAACTTCGCATCCACCCGAGGCGCGGTAATCGTTGACGTGTAACACTCTCAACGCGATTTCTCACTGCGGGCGGAAGGTCCGCCCTGGCGTAGCCGCCAAGCTCGTGCAGTGTACCGACGCAACGTGACGTTGGGCAGAGCGCAGTCGATCAGGCCTTGGTTGCGCAAGCGTGTTCGCCGATGTAGGCGACGATCGTGTCGGTCACGTGAGCAAGCTGCTGGTCCGTCAACTCCGGATAAATGGGCAGAGCAAGTGTTTCTCGGGCCGCCGACTCAGACTCCGGCAGGTCGCCTTGGGCGTAGCCGAGGTAGGCGAAACACTCCTGCATGTGAAGCGGCACCGGATAGTAGATCTCCGTGCCGATGCGCTGATCCTGCAAGTGCTGGCGCAGGGCATCGCGAATTCCACCCGGGACTCGAATCACATACTGGTTGTAGATATGCGTGGCCTCGCCCGACGGCGGCTGAGGCGTTCGCAAGGGGAACCCGCCTTGGGCCAGGGGAACCGCGGAGATTGCAGCGCCGGCGGCAGCAAATGCGCCATCGTACGCCTCGGCATTCTCGCGTCGCCCTTCATGCCACGCCTCGAGATGCCGAAGTTTCACCCGCAGTATTGCCGCCTGAATCGCATCCAGCCGGGAATTGAAACCGATCTCCTTGTGGTAGTACTTCGGCTTGGAGCCGTGCAGCCGAAGCGTCTTCATGCGCTCGGCAAGATCAGCGTCGTTGGTCGTAATGATCCCCGCGTCGCCGAAGCTGCCAAGATTCTTGGACGGGAAAAAACTGAAGCAGCCGATACGTCCGCGCGACCCGGCGGGTTTGCCATCGCTGTCGCGACTGCCGATCGCTTGCGCTGCGTCTTCGATAACCGGCACGCCGAGTTCTTCGCCCAACGCCAGGTACGCGCTCATATCCACCGTTTGCCCAAATAGATGCACCGGCATGATCGCTTTGAGCTGTGAGCATCGCGTAGCCGCCTGGCGAACTGATTCGGCATCGACGTTGTATGTCACCGAATCAATGTCAGCGAAGACCGGCGCCGCGCCGAGCCGGGCAATCGAGCCGGCGGTGGCGAAGAACGTGTAGGACGGGCAGATCACTTCATCGCCCGGGCCGATGTCCAGCGCCATCAATGCGAGCAATATTGCATCCGATCCCGAGGCGCAGCCGATCGCGAAACGAGCATCGCAATACGAAGCGATCTCCTCTTCGAGGCTGGTTACTTCCGGCCCCATGATAAACCGCTGCGTTTCGAGCACGCCTTGGATAGCTTTGCCGATCTGAGCCTTGATCGTGGCGTATTGAGCGCGCAGGTCCAACAGCGGGACCGTCACTTCACTAGTCATCGTCCTGCACCTCCTTGATCGGGCTGATAGTTCCATCGCGGTTCGCATATTCGTTGCCGCACGACGTGCAAACGATGCGCTCATCTTGGGTAGACGGCAGGCGGTCCCCACATCGACACACCCACCCAACTCGTTTCGCCGGAACACCGACGACAAGAGCATAGTCCGTAACGTCCTTGGCGACGACCGCACCAGCGCCGACAAAGGCAAATCGTCCGATCTGCACGGGACACACGAGCGTGCAGTTCGCGCCCAGGCTCGCGCCGCGCCGCACCAACGTGCGCTGATACTTTCCCCGGCGTACGATCTCGCTGCGCGGATTGACGATATTGGTAAAGACCATCGACGGACCGCAGAACACGTCGTCCTCGAGAACGACGCCGGTGTAGATCGACACGTTGTTCTGGACTTTGACATTGTCGCCGATCACGACGCGCGGTGAGACGACCACGTTCTGCCCGATGTTGCAGTTCTTCCCCAACCGACTCTCAGCCATGATGTGAGAGAAATGCCAAATCTTCGTGCCCGCGCCGATCTCACACGGCTCATCGACGTAGGCCGAGTCGTGGACCTGTACGTTCGGATGCTTGGCCGAGTCAAACCGGGACATGCGGCTGAGACACCGTGGTGACGGGCGTGGCGATCGGCTCGGCTTCACGATGTGCCGCGACGGCTTGGGACTCCAAAGTCAGCGTCACCGGCTGGCCGTTTGTCGTCAACGAGCGCTGGGCCGCGTGCAGAATCTGCAGGACGCATAGGCCGTTCTGGCCATCCGTCCTCGGGCGTTGCCGCGTCTGGATGCAGTGAAGGAAGTGCTTCACCTCTTGTTTGAGCGGCTCGTCGTCGGGGAACTCGACCTCGACGCCCTCGCCCCGCACCGGCACCGGCTGGCCCTGTTCCCAATCCACACGTTGATCGTACAGCACCAGCTTCTTGGCCACATCATCGAAGCTGGCCATCTTCTTTGAACCGATCACGACCAGCCGCTGCTCTTTGAACGGGTGAAGCCATGAAACGAAGATATGCGATCGAACGCCGTTGTCGAACAGCAATTGGGTCACGGTCACGTCAGCAATGTTCGCCTGCACATAGGACCCGCCGGTGGCCACGACCTGGAACGGCATCGCCCCGACGAGCCGGAGGATCACGGAAATATCGTGCGGTGCAAACGACCACAGCGCGTTTTCCTCCGTCCGAATCTTGCCCAGATTCAGCCGGTTGGAAGTCACGTAGCGGATCTTGCCCAGCTCGTTGGCCTCAATGAGTTGCTGGAGTTTGACGATCGCGGGGTGGTATTCCAGAAGGTGCCCGACCATGAGGATTCGGCCGGCGGCATCAGCGCGGGTAACGAGGTCCCGCGCCTCATCCACATCAATGGTGAGCGGCTTCTCGACAAAAACGTCCTTGCCTGCGTCGATCGCTTTGAGCGCGAGGGCGTAATGCGTCTCGGCCGGCGTCGCGATCATGACACCAATGACAGCGGAGTCCGCAAGGACCGGCTCGATGGAGTCGTAGACGTTCACATCCGGTGCGATTTGGGTGGCTTTGGCTCGACCCGCAGGCGTTGGGTCAACCACAGCCCGCAGGCTGCCGAGCGAATTGGCAGTGCGGACGATATTTGCCCCCCACGCTCCACATCCAAGCACCGCGATTTGCGCATCTGATGCCACGCGATCGCTCCATTCACAATCGTCAAAAAAGGCTTCAACGCCCCAAAAGGGCGGTAGAGCCGGACGATCCAGCCCTGTTCGCACGTTGGCCCAGACGCTAGCAGTCGCCGACCGGCCGGTCAACTATCTGCCCATCACAATGCCGATCGCCGAAGCACACTATTATGTATCCAATCCAGATTCGTTCACCAACGAGGTCCTCGGTCCATCGCCCCGCCAGCCATGACCAACGAGATTTACCAATCCGCTCAGGAAGCCCGCCAGGCCACCGACGCTTTCTACGCCGATCACGGCTTCGAGTACACGCCGGACCAAGTTCAGCAGTGGCTAAAAATCTATCTGCCGCAATTGCCTAAATCCGGGTGCGTGCTTGATCTGTGTTGCGGCGACGGCATCTGGGCGGCTGGAATCAAAACGCTCAGTCCTGACTTGAGTCTTTACGGGATCGATATTTCCTCCGGCGCGATCGACAAAGCGAAGGAATTGGCGCCGCAAGATGCAGCGCAATTCGTCGTCGGCGATGCGGAGGACTCACTACCGTGGCCGGATGGAACATTCGATCTGATCTTCGCGCGTGGGCCCGGGCTGTATAACCAACACTCCATGGACCGCCCGGCCGCCATCGCCGTCATCGAAACGTGGCACCGCGCATTGAGGCCTTCGGGGCGATTCGTCTCGATCTTCTACTCGAACCCTGAGCTGTTCGGCAGCTACACGAACCCCTTGAAAGTGCGCCTGCCGTACAACCGCGCGCCGCGCCTGACTGACGCTGTCGATTTCACCGGCGGCAAGTACCACCACGATATCAACAGCTTCCTAACCCCGTTCCGCAAAGCCGGCAACGTGAAGTTCGGCGAGTACCGCTTCATCCGCAACCACCACATTCTCGAGTCACGGCTCGCACGCGGCTGACCTCGCCGAGCCACCATCGACGCAGGCTGCGAGGATCAATGCCCGAGCGTCGAGCCACTTCCGGGGCGCCGCGTCCGTTGAGCCGCGGTTCGGTCGCTTGGAATCGTGGCCGGTACCGTTCCGCTGCAGTGCCTTTGCGTCGCACGCATCATCACGCTGGTTGGCGGCGTCCTAGCACTCGTACCCTGCAGCCGCTAGATCTTCTTCAAGGTCGAGCCGCCTGAACGCCTCCCGCCACTTTGAGCTGTCGGCTGCGTACGGCTCGGGACCTGGGCGAACATGCGCCAGCGCCCACGCTCGGACCCCGCTTGCCTGCGGTTGGCTGAGGAGTTGCTGCAGCGCGTCGAGCGTGGGAATCGGGTCCGCGACCAGCGCCTCATGCTTGAGGAGGAAGTAGTCGTCACCGAAACATGCCAGAGCGGCTTCGCGCGTTTTGCGGAACGTATACTTCCACAGCACGAGAATACGAAAGAAGTCTTCACAGCCTTGCAAGTGCTCGTACTCGGGCGTGCGCAGAATGTGTTCGGAGAGGGGATAGCTCGACCATGCAGTTCTTTGCGAGACGCTCTGAAAGAAACTGTCCTCGGTGGGGAACCTGTGCGCGTTTTTCCTGCCTTTGCCGAAGAGATACGAGGTGGTCACGGCACGGGGATCACGAACAACGTGTACAAACTTCGCATTCGGATCAAGCTCGGCCAGGACGCGGACTTTGCAATACGCCCGTGTGAACTTGATCACCGTGTCCTGGGCCTGGGAGAGCAGATACCTGATGTAATCCCGGCAATACCCGGGGAGGTCCGTTTCGAGTTCCAATGCAGGGTTTCGCGGAGCCCCGTAATTCAGAAGATCGGGACTCCCGACCTGCGGACAGCCTTGCATGAAGGACTTGCGGCAGGCTCGAATCTTGTCGAAGAAATCAACCTGCCGTATCTCGCTGCCACCGCCGACGGCTTGTCTGTTGGCGGCGGCCAACGGCTCATAGTAGGCGTCGAACCTGGGATCCTCGCAAAAGAGGTCGAAGACGATCGTTGTCCCAGAGCGGCGCATCCCCTGGACAAATACGTTCATCGGGCGCCCACCGCGCCGAGCGTGTGTACCCCCTCAATCAATTCGCGAAAGGCTTTGACCGTCTTTTCCCACGACAGCGCCTGCCGCGCCTTGGCTGCATGGCGAGCGAGTTCGTCCACCCTTCGGGGATCGGACAACGCCTCGATCGCCCGCGCAAGATGATCGACGTCGGGATCGTATGACGAGATTCCCGAGACGGCCTGGCCGATCTTGTGCGACCTGACGAGCAGGCCGTTTTCACCGTCCCGAACGATTTCGTTCATGGGCGGATTGTCGTTGGTGATGATCGGCATGCCGAAGGCGGTGGCCTCGTACAGGTGAAGCCCAAGCCCCTCCCAGCGGCTAGGGGCCAGGCAGACGTGACAGGATGCGAACAGCTGGTAGTACTCGTGGGTGGGCATGTCCTCGGCGACGATTCTGATCCTTGGGTCGTCGTCGGCGAGCGCTTCAATATCCGTCGAGACACGCTGCGGATGCTGGGCCTTGAGGATCAGCCGGATGCGCGGACTCGGAACCCTGCTGAACGCTTCAATCACGGCCTCCGTTGGTTTGCGCTTCGAGACGTATCCGCCGGGATAGAAGAAGCACACGCACTCTCCGACTCTCTGAGCGCGGACCGCCCTAAGCTCCGGGTGGCAGCCCCAGGGTACCCAAGGGCCGGCAAGACCGAGTTGGGCATAGCGGGCCTGCTCGCACCTTGTGAGACAGTAGACAACCTCAAAAGCTCGCTTGGCGCCCTCGACGTGCTCGGGCTTGAAGGATTCCCACACAAACCGGCCAATGGTTCGCACACCGAGGCCGCGAAGGCGCGCGATCTCATCAAACTGATAGTTCTGGTCGAAGAACGCGACGTCGATGCCGGTTGTACGTACCCATGCGGCGTACTCGTCAAACGGGATGTCATAGTCGGACGCCGCCGTCACACCAGACTGATCCCAGACGTCGGTCCGGTCGATGAACCTCGGCCGGACGAAACTGTCTTTCGTGGGGCGCGCGAGGACAAAAGTCGCATAGCCGAGATCAGCGAAGATCGACCGCAGATAACGACCCACCGTCGCCTGTCCGCGGTTGAACCAGTAGCTGACGATCCCGACTCTCACGGCGCGTGCTCCGAGACACCATGATACTCCTGATTGTTCAACGCGGCACGGAGCCCGGAGAGGCGCTACAAGCGTGCTGGCAGGTTCCAAAGAACCTCATCAGCGAACAAGAGGGTTGCACCTACGCTGCACGGATGTGGAGTTCGCGCGGGGCTGCACACCACCACCGCGGGCAGGCCGCAGCACTGCGATTCAAGCTTGTTGCGATGCCGGTTGGGGGAGGACGGGATCAGCAGGGACTCAATGACGTTCGGGCAGACCCCCGGTGCGTTTTCAACGGCGGCGGCGGCGGACGCCAACCAGGCCCGCGAGTACAAGTAGCGCAAGGCCCCCCGGCCCGGGCACCGCGGTGATGATCCGAATCTGGTCCACCTTGAAGCCCGTTCTCCAATCCACGTTGATCGTACGACGATCCTCGCTGAGGGTGAGGATATCGAAGTTCGTCCCGGCGAAATCGAGGCCGCGGCCGGACAGACCTGTCGGGTACACCGTGCCGGGAAAGCCGAGGATGAAATCCGTCGCGTCCAAACTTGCGCTGAGCACGATGATGCCGAGAATGTCCTGGTCGAACGTGATCGATCCGACAAGCTTTACCGTGTCGCCACCCACCGGATCGGAATGTAGGAAATAGACGTCGACCGGCATCTCCGGGAAGATGAATCCCGGGGTGAGGTCGTCTGCCGAGGAGTACGAGCCCGGGCTCGTGATATCCACCGCCAGGTCGCCTTCCAGCATCAATCCGAGCATTTCGGCGAAGGCGTAGATCTCCGAGTTGCTTTCCAAAGCTCCCAATTCGACCGAGCCGGGCGGCGAGATCTCCACAAGCGCCCCGGTCATCCCGATGATGCTGGCCGAGGCCGGGCCCGCCAACAGTGCCGTCCCTACCCATGAGGCAAGCAACGAGGTGAATCGATTATCCATTTTCCTTGGTCTCTCCATCTTGCCAAGCACGCCCCAGCGGTGCCACGCGACCGCAGGATGAGCCAACAGTCGGCGGGTTCCGCCCGTCGCGTGCGCATCGTCCAACTCTTGGAAACGGTGCTCTCTCTTCTCTGCGCCGATTGTGCCACGTTTCTCAAGGATGTCAATCATAAACTTCCACAAAACTGAGGGTTTTTTTGACAGGGCCGTGCGGCAACCCTAGGCCACGGGCGGCGTTGGAGAGCCCCCGGGCACGCTGAGGTCCGGCGCGACAGGGCCAAGGGGAGCGTCTATCTGCCCCTTCGCCTGGTCCGGGTGTCCGACCCGGCGAGGCACCGGCCCGGTGTGGTGCAGCCAGAGCCGTCCTGTACAATTCCGGCGTGCCTAGACGCGACAACGCACCGGATGGTTCGGGTTCCGATTCAATGGTTGCAACGGCTGGGAGACAACAACTTCGCAGGGGTGCCGACCTCCAAGCGAGGGACCCATCGCCGCGGACCCGTCATGTGTTCCTCTGCGGTATCTCCCGCTCCGGAACGACCCTCCTTGCGACGATTCTCGACTCGCACCCGAACATCTCAATGGGGTACGAGTTGCTGCCGGTTGATCTCCCGCCGGTCGCTGAGACAGTGCAACTCCTCGATTCGGCCATTCCGGAATGCGACGGCGATTCTGAAGCATGCGGTGACCGGCTGCGTCCTCAGGGACACAAGACCCTCGGCACGTTCGTCCCGAAGCCGTCGATCAGATCATGAAGCTCTTTGAAGCGTGGTTTGTCGATCCGAGCCTTATCCCCCAGGGAACGTGAAATCCTCAGCGGATTGGCGTCATCGTTTGCGGCAAACAATGAACCAATAGTGGCAGAAGTTCTCGATCGTCACCTCCTGCCACGGATCAAAGAGTTCACTGAGACATTCCCGCTCGAACGACCAAAGGTTGCGTCGGAGGCCGATATCGTGAAGCGGCTCTCGCTCACGGCACCAGTTAAAGCGATCCTGAGGCCGCCACATCGCACCGCATCTGTGTGCATACTTGAGCGTCTATTCGTCGTCGAGTTCGGCATCCTCCTGCTCGTCGCCGTTGGTTGCGCGGCTCTCGTCCACGCCCAAGGCTTCACCCAGAAGCGCTTCAACGTCGGCCCGGTGGCACTCCAACCAAGCGGGCGAACCGATGCCGATGACCTGCCCCCGGTCGGCGACGATCACCATGCTTTCGCTGTACTGTCCAACCGCGGCGGCGGAGCGGCTGACGATGACCACGATTCGGTCGGCCAGCCTCCGGAGCAATTGCTCCCGCACATTCGCCGGTACGGCCCGCAGCCGAGCCTCGTCAAGCAGAACCCATTGCCGATCCACGTGCGCAGCGGCCACGAGGGCCAGGGCATACCTGACCATTGGATCAACCCGTGCCCACGCTTGTGAGTCCATTGGCTTGGCAAAATCATCGGGCAGTTGCGCGGTTACTTTCTCTGCAAGCGTAGTCCCCTCCAAGAGCTGTTCAATGTCACGCCGCCTCATCTTCGCGGGAAGGCCCACCGCCGTGCCAATGGGAAGCGACGGATCGCAGGCGAGCCACGCCGTGACGAGCCACAGCGAACTTGTGGCCGCGGCCACCGACCCGACCGATGCGCCGATGAGGCTATCAAGGATGAAACCAACCGTGTACCGGTCCAGTTCCGTGGGACAGATCAGCAGAACCCGCGATCCGGCCGTGAACGTCGCTGATTCCTCGGATCCCCCCAAGGCGTCCGCCGTCGCCCGAACCTGATAGGCCTCCAGCGGCTCTGGGCGCACACCCGACCGCGTCGCACTCATCTCAATAAAGTCCCGGTACCGACGAAGCTGGGGGTAAAACCGGTTGATGCTGGTGATCGTCGAGGTCAGCGACCGCAGACCCACCAGCCCGTACCGCAGGGCCAGTAGATACACGATCAGCCGTCCCCAGCCGCGACCTTCGAAGATAATGCTCATGCCCAACCCGAGGAGAACGACGAAGACGATAACCGCAAAGAAAATATTGCTGACGAGCTTGCTGGACTCGGTGGCCCGCATCCTGCGATCACGGGCATCAAGGAATGCCCGAACCCCGCCGGACTGGAAGAAGGCCTCGTCAGACGCCGTGAGTTCCGTGTCGCCGACGACTGTGCTGCCGCGCAGGGCGTTGATGCGCTCACGATACACCCGACTGGCCTGAGGGGCGTGCTGCTCCATGAGACGAGAGCCTTGGGCGGCAGCGACACTGGTCCGGTAATGGAAGACGGTGGAGACCAACGTCGCAAGGAGAACCACCAGCGTTGACAGCCATTCCAGATAGAACAGTGCGCCGACCGCCAGGATGGAGGTGACGGCGGGTACGATCGCTTGAATGAACATCTGGGCAACCCGGCCATGGAAGGCGGCGTCACCCCGGACAAGTTTCATAATCTCGCCCAGGTTCGCCTGGCGCTTGTCGGGCGGCGGCCACACCGGGAATCCCGAAGCCAGCAGGCGCAGCGCACGCTGCGAGCAGAACACCTGGTATCGCCGCCGCAATCGGATCGTCTGGACGCCGGAAACGTAGGTCAGATAGGCCGACAGAAGCAGCGCGACCAGCACGCCCGCGCCACAGACTGCCAGCAGGCCGACCGACGACCGGGCCTCAACCTGTCGGCCGAGAAGTGTGACCACCCGGCCGTGTTCCAGCATTTGGGCGTAGACGACGGCCACTCCAATGGCCGCAATCTGGCACATCAGGCCTCCCATCCCCGTCGCGAGGATGAGGATCGAGTTCACCCGGAAGCGCCACAGCAACTCAACGGTCAGCGAGCGCAACAGCCGCATGTAGCGTGCGGCCCGGGACACGAACTCCGCGAGGGTGCCGGGGTTGGACTTCACCGCCGAGGCGGCCAGATCGTGCCCCGACGATCCGCTTCGCCGAAGCCGTGCTGTTGCGGTCACGTGAGCGATGCTGTAGTCCTCGTGGTGACGGCGGCGCCAAGAAAGCCAGCCTCAGCGGGATCATCGAATCACACTTCGGATTCTAGCCCAAACGCCAGACCGCTTCGGCCGAGCAGCCTGCTCCGCAAGGAGCAGGTAGGCTGGCTCAAAGAGCGTCTTCTTCTTCCAGAGCCGAAGTCCTTCGCCCCCCTGGTAGAAGCCTGCGTAGACGAGATGATCCAAGCCGTTGGTCAAAGCCAAGTCTCGTCGGCAGATCCATTCCATGATCGCAAAGTGCAAGCGATACATGATGCCGTGTTTGAGATGATCGCCGTGCCCAATGATGAGCGAATAGAGGGCAAAGTTGCCGACTCGGCGGAAATCGATATAGGCCAGCAGCCGCTTGTTCGTGACGACGTTTCCCTGCCTGTATCCGGGTTCAGGGCTAAAGATGCCCCACCAGATGTCGTAATGATTGGGGCACTGGGGCGGGGTCAGTTCAATCAGAGTTTGGGGCTCGCCGCCCATGTCTTCGACACTCTTGAGATACGCCGCCCGCATCGGCTTCCCGCAGCGCTGGTCCTTCGAATGGTTGATCGCAACGATGTCGGGAATATGGAGTTTTCGCGCAAACGGCTCGCAGACGAATCCCTGCTTGTCCGCCTTCCGGGCGTCGCGGATCACGTTGCCTTTGTATCGCTTCTTGAGCCGGATGACATACTCGTCGTGGGTCAGATCGCGCAGGTCCAGCCACCCTGCGGGCACTTGGCCCTCGAACGGTGCCGCTTCAGCGATGTACCTGCCCACGAGCCGCTTGCGGATGTTGCGGACGTATTTGCTGCACGATGCCACCCGCCAGCACCCGACGGTTCCAAGCTGCAGATGGATGGGAACCGCAGGTAGAGAGACATCGACGGGTCGCTGACTCTTGGCGGACCGCCGTCCTCCGGGCGCGAGCCCTGATTCCCGCGTGCGCTGGCCGTGTTTTCTCGGGGACAGAGCATACCCCAGCTCCGAGAGATAGTCGCTGGCAATCTCATTGAACGTCTCGATCTGCTGGGCCGTGAGATCGCGCTGGTAGCGTCCGACCGCACGGGGATTGATCGCCTGCACCACGGCCTTGGTGCTTGGATGGCGAACCGTGGTTTCAAACAGCGCGTGCTTCATCTCGTGGTGGCGAAGCACTGCGTCATCCCACCGCGCATCAAGGAACTCGAGCACAGCGCGCAGCGTGGTCTCCGGATCAGCGATCAGGTCCTCGTAGCGCACCTCGTGCATTGGGATACCCTTGGAGTTTTCGCGGCTGTCGCGAACAACTCGGATCCACCCCGCCGCCGCGCGCTCAATGTCACCGTAGCCCCAGGAACTGTGTTCGAGGATCTGGGAGGCCGCGACATCCCGACCGTCGCGAATAATGTGGATGAACCTCGCCTTGGGCCAGACCGAAGCGTAGCGGCGGACGTCTCGTATCTCGCGCATGATCTTGAGGCCCCAGCGCTTCTTGCCGGCTTTGCAGGCGTTGGAGCGACCCATGGCATCAATGACGGCACAACGGTCAGCGAATGTGGCCAGTTCCGTCTTCGTCACGTCCAGTTGCGCGATAATGATGCTCCGAAGCTCCTCTTTCGAGACGCCGGCACGCACAGCCCTGTGAACAAACTGTACGCCAGGCTTGATATCCGGATTCTTCGAAAGGTTCTTGCCCGAGACGCGCGCATCTCCGTGCTCCAGGAGCTCAATACACTCGAGCACATATCGGCCAAGGTCTTCCGGTCCCTTGAAGTGCAGCTCCGGGGCGACCGCGAGGTCGGGATGGGAGTCGAGAATCACGCTCAACAGCGTCGTGCCGGAGCGGCCATCACCGCCAATGAAGATCGTGTCGCCTGCGAACGTTCTATGGCTCACGTAAGATTCTCGCGGGGCGGCAGCACTTTGTTCCACACAGCCTTCCACGCGTTGCCGTTGAGATCGGAGGCGTAGGTCTCCAGGATCTCGTCATACCAGGGCGTGCCTGCCAGCCGCCCCGATCGATGATGCGGCGAGAAGTAGTATTGTGGATGGGTCAGCACACGGTATCGTTTGCCCCGCTTCCACGACCTGACAAACTGGCGCAGGTCCCGGTGAGCGGGATCGAGTCGGCGGCCGTTGATGCCGCCGTCGCTGTAGCTGCCATCGAACCTCACCGTGAAGCCGTTGGCCACCCACCGAATCGACTTCCGCAGCGACGGTGGCACCTCAAGCCGGGCATTGGAGCGACCCTTTGCGTCCCGCACGCCGCCGTGAGGTGAGAAATAGTGAACGCGGAACCGCCGGCGCAGGGCTGTCACATCCTGTTGGAAGATCTCCAACGCTCGGTCAGCATCAAAGAGCGCCTGCTCGTAGGCATTGCTATGGTAGCCGATGACGAATCGGCAGTCGTCCTGCAGATGCCTGAGATATTCATCGTTGATCTTATAATCGCAGTACGCTAGCTCTCGCGTTGTCTTGAGCAGCCGGCGGTTGAGCTGGCGGTTGAAAAGCATGACATTGGAAGGAACTTCCAAGCGCTCTTCTTCATAGAGTAGAGCCGCCGTGCGATCCGGCAGACGATCCACGTCATGCTGCAGGAGGACGTAGATCCGGTCCCGATCGCGCTCTCCGCTCGCAAGCTGGCGCTTCCAGTCCCTGAGCTCCTGAAGGTAGTTGTTCTCGTAATTCCAATCATCACCCCATGCGAGATCACTGTATGTGAGGATCTCAATAACGTCGTCATGGTCGCGGAGGAATTGGAGGAAGTCAACGTGGTATTCGAAGGGGAACCAGCCAGGGTCGATCCTCTGATTCGCGTCGTCCTTCGTTGCGTCACTTCGCTTGGTCATTGTCGGTAACTCCGGGCCGGCTTATTCTCGCCTCGCCGGGGGCTTGCCTGCCTGGAACGACAGCGCTTGCCGTCGGCTCCGCCAACGTGACGGCTGGTTGCCGCTACCCGCACAACCACATTATCGCTCTGCCGCGGAATCGGTCCGCTCCGCGGGCACTCCCGTAGAATAGCAGGTTTCTACGGCACAGGCGGTATGGCCGTTCGGAACCGGACCGGTTTCACGCCACTGAGCTGCCTTCGGCAAGCGCACCTTTATAGTGCCGACCCAGCGGGATGGCTCGCAGGCTGATCGACCGGAGCGTGAGCACAGCGTCCGGGGCCTGATCGCCAAGGTGCAGTGCCAGTGCGAAGTGGCTCGGGGCAGCGGTCGAGTCTGCCCGGCGGTGACGACCGTCATCGCCCGATCCAATCGCTCCCAAGCGAGCAATTACACCCAGCACGCTCAACGCGAAGATCAGGACAAACTGACCCTTGGCGTTTCGATACACGTCCCCGAGCACCCAGCCGACGATATTGCCGAATAGACGCACCCGCCTTGTCACCTGGGACAGATTCGTATAGAGCGCGCGTCCGGCCATCAAACCTCGACTCCGCGTTCGTCGGCCGCTGACAATGGCGACTCCTGCCCGAGAGCGGTTCGTGCTGGTGTTGGAATGCGAACGCGGTAGTTCTCATCCGCAACAATTGAGTTCACGATGACGCTCCTGAGCGTTATGCGATGCTCCGGCGGCTGATCGCCGAAATGCAGCCCCAGTATGAAATGACTGGCCCCCGGTTGGACCGTAAACGAGAAGCCCACCCAATCCGAGTCGCAGCGCAGCGTGGCGACGTGCCGTTTTGCGACCTGCGCGCCACGCTTATCGTAAAGCAGTAGGAATACGCGTACCGCAGCACCGGGCGCCGCGTCGAAGCGAATGCGCACGCTGTAGAACACGCTCGGATCGCAGACGCAGCCGTCCTTGGACTTGACCCGTGACCAGTCACCACGACCGAGCACCAGATGCGCGGTCGTGTGCCCGGATTCACTCGTGCCGACCTCCAGCCCGCGGTCCGTCGGGACGCAGCGAACGTGAACCCCGGTCACGGTGGACGGAGCGGACGAGGCAAACTCCATCGAGCGCACCGTCTGCACGTTCATCTTGCCGCTTGGGGGCTCGGACGCCGCGGTCCCAAGTTCATGGTCCACGGTGCGCTCGTCCACTGCGTATCCAAGAGCGGATTGCACCTCGCCGCAGATCCGTTCGAACGCTATCCGATACGCCTTGGGCCACCGTTCGTAGCTCGGAAACTCGTCGCGGCGATTGGCGTCGATGCGCTTACCGAACTCAGTTTCCGCCAGCAATGGATGGACGACGATTCCAAGCTCGCGCAGGGTTCGGGTGAGGTAGGCCAGGTCCGAGACCATCCGCTCGAAGCTGATCCTTGCCTTCGTCGCCGTCATCAGTCTTTCCTGCGTGTACCGATAGTACCAACAGGCCCGTTCGAACTGATTCAGCTCATCCCAATCCGGAATCGGCACGGCGCGATGTCGCCGATCGAACGGCGTGTCATACCAATCTCGATTGAGAATCGATCGAACAACGTCTCTGCCGCCCCGATGGAGGTGGATGAGCTCAGCTTCTGGAACCTGGGCGCGCAACTCATCGAGAAACGGCTCGAGATACACGTTGGCCTCCAGCACATCGCCGGGCAAGATCGATCGGTGGTGCGCCGCCGCCTGTCGAATCAGCGCCGAGGCGAGGTTGGGAGACTCCACAAGACCCAAAAAGTCATCGCCGGTGCGTTTGTCCAGCTCGTATCCGTCTTCTGTTCGTCGATGGTTCAGCGTCCAGTCGTGCAAGGCGCGGCACGAGGTCGCCTGATCGACGAAGTTCACCAGCCACTTCGATCCCGATCGCGCCGGGCACAGAACAAAGTACGTCCGGGTGCGCCCCCGCCACCAATGCGGATGCATGAGAATCTGATGTCGTCCCGTGGACAGGTCGGCCTTCAATGGATCGCCTGAACGGCGCCAACCGCCTCCGGTGTCCGTCCAGTATTGGTCGTTTTGAACGTGAACGGCGTCATAGGCCAGACCATGATCCGCCAGCGAGACGGTCCATAGATCCAATTCAGCGCCATCGTCCCGGCGAAGGCGATTGTCCTTCGGATACGGCACCTGCCACTGGGGGTCCGCAACGGCAATCCCCTCCGCGCTCAATCCGCGCTCAGTCGTTTCCGGCTGATCGCCGCGCAGCTCCTTCCATATCCAATAGTTGATAAAGCCGTGTTGGTAGCAGGCGCGATCGCCGTGCCCGCTGGTGCCGACGACATCCACGCCGCCAGCCCGCAGATGCTCCAGCAGCTCCGTAAGGCGGTCGCCGAGCGTCTCACACCGCCCTTGAACCCACTCGGTCAGCAGATTCAGATGCAGTCCGACCTCATGCCCGTAGGCTTCGAGCTGAGCGCATTTCACAGCGAACCGTGGATCATTCCAGTAGTCGGTCGTATGGAGCAGGAAGTACGTCGCTCGGATACCTCGTTCATGCTCGTGGTGGGCCACTTCCAACGCGAGATCAAGGTCGTGGTCAATGTCATGTCGCAGCGCGATCACGTCCGACCATTCGGGGTGAGCCGCCAACTCTCGCATCGGCACCGATGTACCGATGTGATCGAGGTATCGAAAGTAGTCGTCTTTGATCGTCATTTCGTTGTGACGTAATGGGGATGGCCGGGCAATTGTGTTTGGATAGTGCATACCGGCTCGATCGAAACTCGAGGAATCGGCGCCGCACGGTCGCCGAGCAAATCGGCGAAGATCTGCCGCAACGTCTGTTCTTCGTGCTCCCAGTTCAGCACACGCGCCGCTTCCAGACAGTTGCGGCGCATCACGGCGTAGGCTTCCCGGTCGTCGAGCGTCTCGTTGACGACGCGGGCGATCTCCGTTGGATCGGTCTCGTCGAACAACACACCGATGCCATATTCCTCGACGAGTAGACGCTTCTCGAGATGATCGCTCATCACCACCGGCACGCCGGCCATCACGCAATGAAAAATCTTGTTGCTCGACTCGAAGAAGTAGCTTAGGCAGACGTTCTGCGTGGGCACGATCCCCAGATCAGCCGAGGCGACGTAGCGGACTACATCATCCATCGGGACGGCTTCCCGAAAGAAGACGGATGACGACATCACGCCAAGCTTCGTCGCCCGTTGCTTGAGCGAAGCCAGATAGTCCGCGTTGCGGGCGTATCCCATGATCACGTACGCCGCACCCTCGAGATACGGTGCGCTGTCGATCATCACCTCAAGCCCGCGGTTGATCGTAATCGCCCCGGCGTAAATCACGATTCGTCGATCGGCCGGAATACACAATTCATCCGCCAATAGTGTTGTCCTGACGCCCGGCGGTTCGAACGGCTGAACGTTGCGAATCAAATGAGGCTTGGGGATTCCATATTGCTTCGCGAGATAGTCACAGATGCCCTCAGCGACCGAAAGAACAGCATCGCATTTGCCGATGCAGAATCGTTCGACCGGCGCCCAGATAAGGTTATCTCGCGCGCGCGATTTGTTGCCGATGTTGCGCTTCAAGAAAAGTTCGTGCGAATCGTAGACCAACCCCACGCCGATCAACCGCTTCACGAGCGCCCCGCCAAGCAAGGTGTTCAAATCGTGTGACTGCACGACGTCCGGCCGCAAGTCGATCGCGTGGCGAGCAAACTGAAGATTCATAGCCAGTAGGCGCAGCGAAGGTGGAACAACGCGCTTGCTTCGTCGTGTGATCGCACGGACAACCCGTGTAACGCGGCGAGCTAGACTGCCGTACACTCGGGCCGTGACTCTCACTAGCCGCCTCAATGCCCGTAACATTGTGTGAGCGGCCCATCGTAACCCGGGAATCTTCCCAAGCCGACGACGAAGGAACGTGAAGCGCCTGCGCTCGGATTCTTCCGAGGGCGTGTCTCGTTCACCGGGAGCGTCCAGCGGCTGGTCTTCGCGCGGCGAGCCAACCACTAGGCGAAGCGCGGGCCGGCACCACCACGACAGAACCACGGCCGGGAGCCGCCACAAATCGCCGCGGCGCATGCTGATGCGGCGAACGTGGATGCCGTCCACTTCCTCACACACCGGTAATTCAGGGTCGTACAGTGCAATCACATGCACCTCACAGCCCCATTCGATCAGGCTGCGCGCTTCTTTGTACACGCGTGTATCGTGCAGAAAGTGGTTCGCGACCAGCATCACGACACGGGGCGGCGGGCGGCGAGTTTTCATCACAGGGCGTTCCAGGGCATCGCCTCCAGGTCAGTCGGCGTGGCGCGAGGGTGGGGACTCTCGACTCCACACCGAACGTACGAATGTGGGCCTGGAGGGATTCGAACCCTCATGCCCCCTA
>JACZXL010000180.1 GCA_022571635.1 Planctomycetota bacterium | reverse complement strand
CGCGACCAACGGTCGCGGCTTTTTGCTGCGCGGCGAGCGTTTCGGCGCGATCTTTGGTTCGGTTGAAAATAACAACTGATGCGCCCGCATCACACAACGCCGCCACAACCGCGCGCGCTACACCGCCCGCGCCCAATACCGCAACGCGCCGGCCATCCAACTTGGCCCGCTGAATCTCCATCCCTTTACACAGTGCATCAATCGCAGCCGGCGCATCCGTATTTATACACGCAAGCGTTCCATCATCTTCAACCACCAACGTATTCGCCGCCCCGATGCGTTCAGCCAGCGGATCAACCGTCCCGCCGCGCTCCTTGACGAACCGAAGCAGATTCTCCTTATGCGGAATCGTCACACTCGCCCCCCGGAAGTCGAGTCGTTCATGGTCTACGAACGAGCCAACCGTGGCCTTGAAGTGTTCATACTCCGGGGGGATCGGCATCGGTAAGTACACGCCGTCGTGTTCCACCGCCTCGAATCCTGCATTATGAATCCGCGGTCCCAGCGAATGTTCGACCGGCCAACCGATCACGCCGTACACCTTCGTCGCCGCGCCGATCCGATCGAAGCGATACAGATCCTGCAATTCCTCAACCGTCGGCTGACCCGGCGCGCTCGCCTGCCCAGTCTCAAGGCACGCATACGTCACCAACCCTCCGAACTTCGGGGCCAGCACCCGGCTCATCAAACCGAACCGTCCCATACACAGCGCGATCATGGGCTTGCGCCGCTCACTGAGCAGATCGAACGCTTCGAGGTTGTCGCGCAGTGACCGTGCCGTCCACACCAGCTTGATCACATCACACGCCGGCTCGTTCGTCATCGCTTCGACGCGCTGGATCAGATCGTGCGGCCGACCGTCGAAATCGTGACAAGAGAGAATGAGCGAGACCTCGTGCTCGTCAATATTGAGGACGGACCGCCACGGCGACTCGTGCCTTTGGAAGCTCGCCAACTCGAAGTCGAAGAACTTCGGAAGGAATCCACAATGGGCGATCGCGCTGAAGAAGACGCCGCGCTGGATGTCGTTCTCCGTACATTCACCGCCCTCGTCCACGGTTCTGCGTGTAAGTATGCAAGGCAGCGGCGATTCCTTGATGAGATTGATCGCAGGTTGGATTCCCTCGGCCGACTCATTTGGCAGCGCATCCACGCGCCACTCGATCAGCCGCGCACCAGCGGCGGCGGCTCGCTGGGCTTTGTCGAGCGCCGCGGCGACCTCAGCCGAATCACGGACGAAAATGGGCACGGCGATTCGCGTCATTCGCCCGGGCATAGTACGGTTTGGGGCCGGCCCTCGTTGGGCGCGCAATCCTCGCCCGCGGCGTTACTATTGGCAGGCATGGATGAGCGGCAGGCCGCCGAGGAGGCGTATCGCTTTCTCCGCAGCCACACCACCGGCGACTTGCGCTTTGACGAGCGCTTCCGGCTGCTGCGGTACGTCATCGGCCCGGATGGTCGATTGGTCGCCCCGGTCATGTTTGCCATGCTCGAGGCGAGCGACACGGTGTTGTTCGTCCCGGAGGACATGGACAACGCTATGGAGCTTCTCGTCTCGCTCACCGAGTTCGATCCCGACGGCGAGCATGGGGCCCTGACCGATCGCTGGCGGATATACCATGGCGACCCCGAGGACATCTACTGGGCCTTCATCCACGTCGACGCCGCCCGATACGAAGGGCAGGTCGTTGATGGCGAGGAGCTGATCCAGGCCAATCCCCTGGCTGGCGACGAGGCCCGCCTGTGTCGGCAGATCAACGAGAATCACCGCGCCGAGCTGCGCCAGGTCTGCCGGGTCATCGCCCAGGCCGAGGTCGAGAACCCGATGTTGGTCGGCGTGGACCGGCTGGGGTTCGACGTGCGACGCCGGTTCGACGTGCTGCGCGTGGACGCCCCGCAGCCGATGACCACCGCCGCCGACGCCGAACTCGTCCTGGGGCAGATGATCGAGCAGGCGGTCTCGGCTGCGCCCAACCACGACGCCGAAGGCTGACGCCCGATGGATCAGCGCATCGTGATCACACGCCCGCTGCCCGCCGATCCAGCCGGCCGACTTTCCGCCGCGGGTTTCACCAATGTGTGGGTCAATCCACGTGATGTGGGGCTCACGCGCGTGGAATTGCTGGAAGCGGTCGCCGGGGCGCATGCCGTCATCGACACGCCGTTTGATACGAATATCAACGCCGAGTTCTTCGATGCTGCGGGCGATCAATTGGTGATCGTCAGCAACTATGCGGTCGGTGTGGACAACGTGGACGTCGCCGAAGCAGCGCGGCGGGGCATCGTTGTTGGCTACACACCCGACCCCGTTGCTGAACCCACCGCCGATGCCACGTGGATGCTGCTACTCGCCGCGGCGCGACGCGCGCGCGAAGGTTTGGATCTGGCGCGCAGCGGGAAGTGGACCGGCGTGCGCCCCTTCGATCCGCCGGGAAAACGAGTCATCGGTAAAACGCTGCTCATCATCGGCCCGGGGCGCATCGGCAAAGCGGTTGCGCGCCGCGCGATCGGTTGGAACATGCGCATCCTTTATTGCGCGAGATCCCAACACCCGGATGTCGAGCAACCGCCGATCGGCGCGCAACGTGTTTCGTTGGAGGATGGATTGCGCGAGGCGGATTTCGTCACGCTGCACTGTCCGCTGACCACCGAAACACACCACCTCATCAACGCGAAGCGCCTGGCGTTGATGAAGTCGACCGCAGTGCTGGTGAATACCGCCCGCGGCGCGATCGTGGATGAGGCGGCGCTGGTTGACGCGCTGGGCAACGGTACGATCTTCGCAGCCGGGCTGGATGTCTTTGAACGCGAGCCGCAGATCCATCCGGGCTTGGTCGAAGCGGACAATGCGTTCCTCTTGCCGCACTGGGGCAGCACCACGGACGAGGATCGCCGATGGATGACGGAAACGGCCGTGGACAACGTGATCGCCGCCCTGCACGGCGAACCCGTCCCGCACGAGTATCAATCGGACCGCCCAAACCTTGGAAGCCGGACCTGACGAGTCCGCGAGGAAGGTCCGGGTCGAATCCAGTCCATAAAGCCGCGACCGGTGGTCGCGCTTCTTCCTACACTGCCTCGCTCCACTTGACCAGGAGCCACGAATGCCCTTCGACACCATCCCACTGACCGAATACGCCGCCCGGCGAACGAAACTGCTTGCCTTACTGAAACGTGCGGCTGCTCTTGTGTTCGCTGGCGCCCATCGGCATCCGCTCACCGATGAATATCGCCCGCATCCACACTTTGAGTACCTCACCGGCATTGTGGATGAGCCCAACGCGGTGCTGCTGCTTGATCCGAGTAATGTGATCGAGGCCCGCCGGACCATGCTCTTTGTCGCCCCGCTGAATCCCGAGGTTGATAAATGGGACGGTTACCGCAGCGAGATCAACAAAGCGCTTCGCGATTCAATAGGCATACAGACCATCTTCCGCACCGATGCGCTTGGTCGTTGGCTTACCGCCGCCGTCAAGCGCTCCAAGCGCGTGGCGTGCCTTCATCCATTTACCGACTACAACCACGCGGTGACGCCGGACTTGGAAATCTTCAACAAAGTTGCTCAGCGCATCCCGGGGGTGACGATCGACGATCACACGGAGACGATCGCCAAGATGCGCGCGGTGAAGTCGCGCCACGAAATCGCCATGATTCAGCGGGCGATCGACATCACCGCCGCTGGGTATGAAGCGATGTTCAAGGGCGTGCGCCCCGGCATGAACGAGTTTGCCGTGCAAGAACTACTCGAGCACGGCTACCGCAGCCACGGCTCGCGCGGCCCGGCGTACGGAACCATCGCCGGGGCGGGAATCAACAGCACCGTTCTTCATTATCAAGCCAACGATCAAACAATCGCAAAACACGATCTGATCTGCATCGACTCGGCGGCGAGGTTCGGCGGGTATGGCGCGGACATCACCCGCACCATCCCCGCCAACGGCAAGTTCACTAAACGTCAGCGTGAGATATACGAGATCGTCCTCAAAGCGGAGCTCGCAGCGATCCGAGCCGTCAAGCCCGGCGTGACGTTCGCGCGCATCGATAAGGCAGCCCGCGACATCATCAACAACGCAGGCTTCGGCGACTACTTCATTCACGGCATCGGCCATCACTTGGGTTTGGAAACGCACGACATCACACCCGATGCCCCGCTGCGACGAGGCGCGGTGATCACCATCGAGCCGGGGATTTACATTCCCAAAGAAAAGCTCGGCGTCCGCATCGAGGACAATATCTTGGTCACGCGCGACGGCGCAAAGAACCTCTCAACCAAGATCCCCAAAACCATCGCTGCCGTCGAAAAGGCGATGAAGCGGTAGTCATTCGTTGAGCCGCCGCGCCCACGCGGCGAATGAGGGCCGTTTGGCAATTCGGGGGTGAACAAGCTCTAGCCAATGAATACGTACACCACGCCTACCGACAAGAGTCCGAACAACAGAAATCCGACGAGAAAGAGGAACACACCGAGTAACACAAGAGACATACGCCACTTCTCCCGTGACGGTGATATACCTACTTCCGTGAAGAGGCAACCACATTCAGGACACCGGCTCCCCATGAATCCGGTAAGGTTGTAATCGCACCCACCGCAGCGGGGGTAACCTGCCGAGCGGCCACGCCCCGCAATTCCGACGGCAACTCCTGAAGCCATCAGAATAAACGCCAAGAGAACAATCAAAACGAACGCGATGATCATCGTCTAGATTATCTTCGTGAGATCGGTCAATCATACCCGCCCTAACCTGCGGAGTATGCCTTGCCATTCAGCGCCGTATCATGGATCGACGTTGTTTGCCACCTGTTCCTCCAGCCAGCGGATTCCGTCTCGCAGGTTCTGATAGACATTCCCGCGCCAGCCGTGCCTGCCTTTGTATGTCGTCAACTTGGTTTTCGCGCCAGCGGCACGCAACTGATCGCGCGCAGCTTGGGCGTGCTTGATCGGTATGAAATCCTGCGGGGAGTGAAGAATGTAAAACGCAAGACCGCTGGCGTTCTCGATCGGCGGAAGCGTCTCGGGTTTGAACACGGACATCGCAACAAACGCTCCCGTCACACGAGTATTCGGCAGCAGCGCGATCGCATAGGTCGCAGGTCCGCTTGAAGACCATGCCAGTACGAAGATGTGCCGTTCGTCGATTGCGAAGTCTTGGTCGATCTCGTCCAAAACTGCATCGATGAACTGCTCGGTGGCGAACTTCATGCTTTTGTGGGGATTCGTTGCGGTAGGCCAAACGAGCTCTTTCGCCTGCTGCCTATCCCACTCCGGAGCCACGATCTGGGCAAGCAGGTATTCATCCGATAGGACGTGCCGATAGATGCGCTTGATGAACGTGTGGAAATCAGGCGAACCGGGCCCGCCGGGCAGCACGAGCAGAACCTTGTAACCCGTCGGCGGCGCGGACTGATCACCTCGGCCACCAATGAGGATGTATCGCTTGTAAGGATCATCTTGCGCACGGCGATCATCGGCTGGGATATCTGCAACATCCTCGGCGTGTATGAGCGGCCGTTCGTGATTCGGAACACGCACGTTCCCACTTGGCGGTTCTCGTTTTCGGGCGTCCGCAATCCTCACCTCGACGTCGGCGCGATTGTCCTCCAACCATTGCCGCCACCATTCCCCAGTGTGAGCCTTATCCCATTGAACACCCGTGAGCTTGCCGAGGCCGAACCATCCGACCCAATAGATTGTGTTGTGGGTGTTGTCGCGCACGATGAGGTCGATCAAAATGGGGATCGCGCGCGGATTCTCGAACTCCGAAATCCAACTTGCGCTGGCGTCGATCCTCAGGACATCCCCATCGCGAACGTCTTGTTCCAAACGCTGCAGCAAATCATCAAGCGTCGGTTCGAGGATGATCGAATCGGGGTCGGGTAGATTTGCTACGAATACCTTGCCATGATCGGTCTTTGGTAGATCGCGGATCGGCCGGCGGCGAACTTGCTCGTCATAGCGCTCGGCATTCGCCTGCCACCATTTGCGCCACCACGGGCCATGATGCGTGTAGTCGTACCGTACACCAGTGAGTGGCGAAAGCGCAAACGAACCGACGTTATAGATCGACTGTTGGGAATTATCCGCGTCGATGATGCTGATAAGCTCCGCAATTGCGCGTGGATCTTCAAGTCTTGCGATCGACTGGGCAGTCTGAGTGATCCGCGTCTTATCGCCCTCACGCACATCGTGTTCAAGGCGATCGAGCAATTGATCGAGGGTCGGATCGAGGATTATTGATCCGGGTTGAGGCGGATTCGCGGCGAACGCTTTGCCGTGCTCGGTCTTGGGTAGATCGGGGATTGGTCGACGGCGGACTTCCTCGTCGAAGCGCTCGGCGTTTGCCTCCCACCATTTGCGCCACCACGGGCCATGCTGCGTGAGGTCAAAGCGAACCCCGGTCAACCGTGTGAGTGCCCCATGGCCAATCGCATAGATCGCGTCGTTTGAGTTGTCAGCGTCCATTATGCCAATGAGATCGGGGATGGCGCGCGGATCGCCGCGATCAGCAAGTTCGCCTGTGGCAATTATCATCGCCTCGACATCTTGCTGGCGCACCCCAGCTTCCAGATCCATCAAGAGCCGCGAAATATCAGTCGGCGGCTGGGCGGCTGCGAGATTCTCGCCGCACATTACGAGGCATAGACCAACGATCAATCGAACGAAACAACCAAAGGACTGCGATGAAGTGAACATCTGATCTCTCCTCGGGGCCAGGTTCCTTCTAACATACCCTCCGCGAGCCATTGAAGGCGCATAATCTTTTGGGAATGGTTCTTGTTTCAGGAAGGTTGCCTGACGCGAAAACGGTCCACCGTCGGCTTCACGGTTCATTCGTACAGGACAGCACATTTCTCTTGGCGGGCCTCGGTTCCATCATGGACGGCGAACGAACCGCCGCCTCGCATTGTCGCGCTGCCGTAGGCGCCATCTTTGCGAAGGGCGTAGAGCGTTGCTCCGAAGTTCGGCTGACCCTTGGCGTTCAGCAGATCATGGCGCTTGGTGTGATCGGCGATCCATTTCAGCACTTTGAGGCACGCTTCAGTGGGATCGTCGCCGTTGGCCATGTGTTGCACGATCTGGAACGAGCCGCAGGATTGAATGAGCGATTCGCCGCGCCCGGTTGCGCCAGCGGAACCGACCTCGTTTTGCACGAACATTCCCGCGCCGATGATCGGCGAATCACCCACGCGCCCCGGGATTTTGTAACTCAATCCGCTGGTTGTCGTGCAAGCGCCGATATCGCCGTTGGCGTCGAGGGCTGAGCAATGAATCGTGCCGTAGTGGTAGGGGATGCCGAGCTCCTCCGCCATCGCCTGGCGCGGGTCTTTCTCGATGTGCTGATCGCGATCGAGCCAATCGTCGTTTGGATTGAGGTTTTCTTTCCATTTCAACCAGGCGGCGCGCGAACGGTCCGTCAGGAGATCTTCGGCCTTGAAACCGTGCGCGAGCGCGAATTGTTTTGCGCCTTCACCGACGAGGAGCACATGGTCGGTGCGGCGGAGAACTTTCAACGCGACCTGGGCGGGGTTCTTGATGTTCTCGATGGCTGCGACAGCGCCGGCTTTGTGCATTGGTCCGTCCATCGCGCATGAATCCAACTGCACGACGCCGTTTTCATTTGGAATGCCGCCGTAGCCGACGGACATGTCGTTGGGGTCGCTTTCGATGATGGCGACGCCGTGCACGACAGCGTCAACCGGCGCGGAACCGCTTCGCATCATTTCGACGGCTTTGGTCACGGCGCGCATGCCGTTGCCGGAGCTGATCGCCATTGGCCCGTTGCCGGATCGCTTGGGTTCGATGGCGGATGAGGCTGACACGAGCGCGGGCAGCAGCGGTACCGAGGCGGCCGACGCGGTGAGAAACGTTCTTCTGTCGATGGTATTCATGGCCACTAGCGTACTCGCTGCCGGCACGACTGTGTCATCCTCATTTGTTGAACGTGCCCGAGACCCCCCTCAGGCCGAGCGAGGTCCCCTTCGCCAGCGTCGTCGCAGCCACAAAATGGCGATCGCACCGCTGGGAAT
>JACZXL010000009.1 GCA_022571635.1 Planctomycetota bacterium | reverse complement strand
ATCCGGTCAGTCGCGATTTAGAAAGTTGATCTCTCTGAACGCTGCGGACTCGTCCGGTAAGAATAGTATCCGCGCGGGCGGGAGAGGTCACCTTATACGGCGTACGAGCCTCGATCTGCTTGATCAGGGCGTCCGCAAGCTCGAATTCGATTTCGCGATCGAACGTGTTGTTCTCAAAGATCTGCACGGAGACGGTGGAGATTCCACGGGGGAACGGCGAGACGGTGGCGTAACCCTCGGTCGGGTCGGACGCGCACCCGCCCCCCAGCATCGCACCGAGAAGGACGATTCGGCAGTACCAGGTGAGACGGATCATGGCGGTTGACTCCCCGGTGACGGCTCGGACGAGTTCGCCGGTTGCTCCACTTGCGGTGGCTTGACTTGCCCGAGCATTGCCGCCCGCAGCGCCTCGTAGTCGGGCGCCTCGGCCAATACGCTCGGCGGGAGCCGGCCGATGATATCGCCCATCATGCGCAGGGCTTCGGTGACGGCCAACGAGCGGGGATACTGTTTCAGAAGTCGGCGCACCGTCATCTCGGCCGCGATGGGATCGCCCGTCTGCTTATACCACCTGGCGATGCCGAGGAGTTTGCGTGCATCGGACTCGTCGATACGGCGGAGCAATCCGTCGGCGCCGACTCTTTGGGCGGTGGCCGGCTCCATGGCCTTGAGTTCGTTGAGCCTGGCCCGTGCTTCGCGCAAGCCCGCGATGTCGAACTCCGGTCCTTTGAACGTGGCTAAATGCGCGTAGATCAGTCGGCGGCGCGCTTTACTGATCCATCGCGAGTCGGAGTAGTTCTCAATGAAGATCGAGTACATTTCCACGGCCAGGTCCATCTGGCGGCGTCTGAAGTAGAAGTCCGCCAGTTCGATTGCCGCCTGTTCGGCCAGCCGACTTCCGGGCAGCCGTTCCTGGATCCGTATCAATAATTCTTCGGCTTCGTCGGAAGCGTCGATGATGCGCATGCCCCAGAGCTTGCGCTTCTGCCCCGCGGCGAAGCGTTGGGCGATCTGGAACTCGCGCTGCAGCGCTGTTACAAACACCTCGCTTCCGGGGAACGCAACCACAAGGAACTCGTAGTCGAACAGGGCCTGGTAGAAGCTGTCCTGTGCCACCAGCGCGTCGGCGCGGATGAGATACGCCTCCGGCAACAGCGGATGATGCTCGTTGCGCTCGATCCATGCCGCGGCCAGGTGTTCGGCTCGCTCGTAGTCTTCTTCGGCCAACGCTCGGCGAGCGACCGCCAACCGTCCCTCGGGCGACGCGGGATCGACGGATTCACCGGCCTGCCACGTATCCTGCTCGGAGAGGGTGTACTGCTCCTGACCGAGGGCAACGGTCGCAGCGACGCCCAGCAGTATCGCGGGGACCGACCGGCCAACGACGCCTGGCATGAGCATGTGGGGATGGTACGTTGGGCTCGGTGGTTGCTCAATCGAGCCCACCCTGGCGCGGTCTGACCACCGTTTGTGCAGCGGTAATGTGCGTGGCCAGCGGATCGCACGTGCACGGAGGGCGGATTGGGTGAATCGAGCCTCGATGAATGTCGTCGTCCTCTACAACCCGATAGCGGGAGCGGGCAAGGCTGGGGCCGCGGCCCAGCGGATTGGTGAGGCCGTCGATCAGGCCGGGCGACACGTGGTTCTTGCCGAGACCCGCATCGACGCTGCTGACGACTGGCTCGATGGTCAACTGGCGGAGGCCGGGGCGCTTGTCGTCGTCGGCGGCGACGGCGCCGTGCGGCTGGCGGCCGAACCGGCCATCCGGACCCAGACACCGTTGTACCACTTCCCGTCCGGCACAGAGAATCTGTTCTCCCGCGAGTTCGGGATGGATCGGCGCGTGCAAACACTGTTGAGGGCCCTGGAGCGCAACGAGCCTCGACTGGTTGACGTTGGCGTCGTCAACGGGCGAACTTTCCTCCTCATGGTCTCGGTTGGGTACGACGCGGAGGTCGTTCACGATCTGGCCGGTCGTCGGGGATCGTCGATCTCGCATTGGTCATACCTGGGACCGAGTATTCGTCAGCTTCGAGCGTGGCGACCGTCTCGATTGGCCGTGACGGTGGATGGCGAGCGGATTGACCTCGGTCGGCAAGGCGCGGTGGTCGTCGCCAACAGCCGGCAATATGCCTGGCGGCTCGACCCGGCGCAGCGGGCGGTGATGTCCGACGGCCTGCTCGACGTGCTGTTTTTTCCGATGGCGTCCAAAGCCCAGCTTGTGTCATGGGTCATCAAGTGCCGGCTGCGGCGACATCTGGCTGATCGGCGACTTGTCTACAAACGGGGTCGCGTGATCGAGATCGGCGGCGATCGGCCGCCGCGCTACCAGCTCGACGGTGATCCGCCGTCAACGGCTGATAACCCGCCGGGGGTCGAGCCGGCGAGCACTCAGCTTCAAATCAGCGTCAGGCCGGGCGTTCTACCCGTACTGGCGCCATAGTCCGTCGGGGACGACCCCTGTGAGCGGACCACCGAGGCTGAGCATCTGGCCGGGCGGAGTGGGGCTGCCTCAAGTCCCTTGGAGCAGGCTCCGATGTCCAATGCGAGGCCCTGGTCTGGGAGCCGAGGGCATTTTCTGCGCAAGGGGAGAAACGAGTGGACATCGCCACCCTGATTGGGCTGCTGCTGGGCTCGGCGCTGGTGTTGATGGCGATCCTCATAGGCGGCGACCTGGTGGCCTACCTCAACGCGCCGTCGGTTCTGATCGTCATCGGCGGGGCGACCTGCGCCACGATGGCCTCGTATCCACTGGCCCGATTCCTCAAGCTGCCGATCGTCATGAAGAAGACGGTGCTGGCCAAGCCCGTCGACACGCTCGCCCTGCTCCGCCAGATCGTCGAGCTGGCCGAGGTTGCCCGACGTGACGGCATCCTGGCTCTGGAAGGGATGGTGGAGGACATGGGCGATCCGTTCCTCGTGGGCGGGATCCAGATGGCGGTGGACGGGACCGATCCCGAGATCATCCAAGTCATCATGGAGACCGAGCTGGAGAATCTGCTGGAGCGTCACGAGGCGGGCAAAGGCATGCTCGACTCGATGGGACGGTACGCACCGGCGTTCGGCATGATCGGCACGCTCATCGGCCTCGTGGCGATGCTCAGCAACATGGATGACCCCTCGAAGATCGGCGCGGGCATGGCGGCGGCGCTGCTCACCACCCTCTACGGCGCCATCTTGGCCAACATCATTTTCCTGCCCATGGCCGACAAGCTGGCCTTGCGGTCATCCGAAGAGGCCCTGGCCAAGACGATCATCATCCAGGGTGTCATGGCGATCCAATCCGGCGACAACCCGCGTGCCGTCGAATCCAAGCTGATGACCTTCATCCCGCCGGCGGAGCGGCCCGTGGCTGAGGATCGGGCGGCCTGACATGGCGGGCAAGCGTCCGAAAAAGCCGGTCAAGGGCGTCCCGGAGTGGGTGGTGACCTTCGGTGACATGATGTCGCTGCTGCTGTGCTTTTTCATCTTGCTTCAGATGTTCTCTGAGTTCAAGCGGGATCACGAGTATCAGCGGGTCATCACGGCGATCAAGGAGGCGTTCGGATACGCCGGCGGCGTTGGCGTGCTGCCCGTCGACGATCCGCCCGTCAGCTCTATCATCCAGCATTTCGAAGAGATGGCGGTCAAGCGCTTCGAGGACGTCAACAGCAGCCAATCGCCCACAAAGAGCATCGAAGGCCGGCGAATGCGGGTGAAAAAGCTGCGCGAGGGCGTGGTCTTCACGATCGGCGGGCCGACCATGTTCGACGAGTTCTCGGCCCAGATTAAGCCCTCGGTGTATCGAGAGCTTCAGAAGCTGTCGGTGCTGCTGGCGGGTCGAAGCAACAAGATTATCGTTCGTGGTCACACGGCCGCCAAGTACATACCGGAATCCTCGCCCTGGAACGACCTGGACGAGCTGGCCTTTCAGCGGGCCCGCCACGTCAAGGATGTCCTCGTGGAGTTGGGGCTTCAGGACCGGGTGTTCCGCCTGGAGGCCGTCGGGACCCGCGAACCGGTTCGCTCGCGGGCCCTCGAGCCCGCAACGGCGGCAAAAAACCGCCGAGTCGAAATTATCCTGACCGAGCAGTTGGTCGAGGAAGCCAATACGGATGCTGACTTTACGGACCCGGATCTCGCCCGAGGAGGCTGACGCATGCCCGACGAAACTCCAGAGCCCGAGGTGGGCAAGAAGAAGTCGCCTCTCAAGACGATCATCCTTGTCGTTGCCATTCTTCTCGTCGAGGCGGGCGTCTTCATCGGTGTGATGATGATGCACGATCCTCAACTGGTCGAGGCGAATCCGCACGCGGCCGTCATCGAAATCCCTGAAGACGAAAAGATTGTCGAGTTGCGGGTCATCGACGCGAGGCTGCCGAACAACAAGATCGGCGTGACGTATCTCTACGACACGCAGGTGTGGGTGCAGGTTAAGAATCGTTACTCGGAACAGGTGGCCGATCAGCTCGATCGATTTCACAACGAGATCAAAGCTGAAATCACCGCCATCTGGCGCACGAGCGATCCTCGTCATTTCCAGGAGCCGAAGCTGGAGAACCTGACGCGCAAAGTTAACGCGTTGTTGGATGCCCGATTCGGCACGGATCCCCAAACCGGCGAGACGATTTTGGCCAAGAGTGTCATTGTGATGCAGCCCGGGTTCCGCATCGACAGCTAAAATTGCGCCACCGATCACTGTACAGGATCACGCCCGAATCGGCCGATGGCTAGGGATGACGCCGACCGAGCTCGTGGCGCGGTCGTGGTACGCCGTTGTTGTGGAAGCGATTGATTGATGGCTGACGAAGCGCCGAACGTCGAACAACCATCTCCGGCAGAGCCCGAGTCCGAGGCGGCCGAGCAGTCCGAGTCCGAGGTCCCGGCGCACGAGGGTTCGGCGGAGCAAGCGGCGACCGAAGCGTTGGAGAAGGCTGAGGAGGCAGCGCAGTCCATTGCCGCCGAGACCGCCGCCGATCCGCACGTCGCCGAAGCGGTGCAGCTTCCTGATTTCGCCCCCCCGGAGCAGGATCCCGAGCAAGCCGCGGCAACCCTGGGGCTCTTGCATGATGTTGAACTGAACGTCAAGATCGAGCTTGGCCGCACCCGAATGTATGTCGAGGATGTGCTTCGACTGAATGAAAATTCGGTGATCGAGCTCGACAAGGCGGCCGGCGATCCGGTGGACATCTTTGTCAACGATCGCCATGTGGCGCGGGGCGAGGTGCTGGTGCTCAATGAAAATTTCTGTGTGCGAATAAGCGAGATCATCCAACCCGCGAAGCCGGGAGACAAAGGGCCCCGGCTGAACTGATCTGGCCCGCAGGATGCGGGACCCGTCGGAGGATCCGACGGTCAAGCCAAGGATTGGCGACATGACGCTTCGTACCGCGCTGCCGTGGATGGCGGCGACAACTTTGGTGACCTTGGTTTGTGTGGCGTCGCATGTCGCGGGCGCGCAAGACAACACTGAGGCGGCCAACAATCCCGCAACACTGTCCGCGCCGCAGGCCGTTGGGGAGCCGAGCGCCTCTCCAAGCGCGGCCGCTTCGCCGGGCGCTGACAGCGCAGAAATTGCGCCGATCAGCGTTCAGATTCCCCTCCACGAGTCAACACCGCTCGGTCGGCCTAACACCATCTTCAGCGCGCGCCCACAGGACGATCCCAGCGCCCAGAAGAAAAGCGTGTTGGCCGTTCTCGATCCACGGACCAACGGGGCGCTCCGGACTGCCGGCGCATTGACGCTCGTGGTGGTCCTCCTGTTGGCCACGCGCTCAGTGCTGAAGCGATTCGGCGGTCCGCTGACCGGCGGTCGGCCGTCCGGCGTGTTGCAAGTTCTGGCGCGGTTCCCGATCGGACGCGGCCAGCACCTCGTGTTGTTGCAGCTCGGGCGCCGGATTGTCCTGGTGCATCAAGCCAAGACCGGGATGACCAGCTTAAGCGAAGTGTCGGATCCCGATGAAGTGGCTCAACTTCTGGCCCGTGTCGAGGCCGGTTCGTCCGAAAAGCGATCCGCAGGCTTCCAGACGATCCTCGGGCGGATGATGGCTCACGGCTCCCGCCAGGAATGGGAGCAGTTCAGAGCCGGCGACCGCAGTACGACCCGCTTTGGGGACGGCGAGGTGATCGATCTGACCCGTCGCGCCCCACGTCGCCGTGCAGGGCCTTCCGCTCGTCGGAGGGCCGCTTCATAATGCCTCGCGCCCGATGGTTCAGGCGAGTCGTCGCGGTGTTGTGTCAGCCGACGCACGGCACCATCTGGCTGCTGGCGGCGGTAGCAACCCCGCTGCTCGTGACGAGCGGCGCCTCGGCCCAGGGGTCGCAGGCGTCGGAGCTGACCCTCCTCAACCCAATCGCGGTCCTGGACGATGCCATGGAGACGATCCCGGGTCTCGAGGGCGGATTGAGCAGCTCGCTGAACATTCTGCTGCTGCTGACGGTTCTTAGTCTCGCCCCAGCCATTCTCATCCTCTGCACCTGCTTCACGCGTGTCCTCGTGGTCATGGCGTTGATGCGCCAAGCCATGGGCACGCAGGGGTTGCCGCCGAGTCAAATTCTCACCGGACTGGCGCTGTTCATCACCTTTGTCGTGATGGCCCCGACATTCCAGAGAATGTACGACGAAGGGATTCAGCCGTATGCCACCGGGGAAGTGAAGGACTACACCGTCACCTGGCAGCGCACGAAACAACCGCTTCGTGATTTCATGTTCAGCCAGCTTGAAGCCACCGGCAACTGGTCCGGCGTCTACATGATCCTCGAATACCGGGGAATCGACACCTCCGATCCGCAGCAACTCACCCGCGCGGACGTGGACATGCTCACGCTTGTCCCGGCCTTTATTCTCAGCGAGCTGAAGATTGCATTCCTGATGGGCTTCCGGATTTACCTGCCGTTTCTCGTGATCGACATGGTCATCGCAAGCATGTTGATCTCGATGGGCATGCTGATGCTGCCGCCCGTGCTCATCTCATTGCCTTTCAAGGTGCTGCTGTTCGTCCTGGTGGATGGCTGGCAGCTTGTGATCGGAACCGTGATGAACAGTGTTGTTCAGCCGGAGGCGACGTTGGCGGTGACGTCAAGCATCATGGCCGGAGGACCGTAGTCACGTTTGGGGACAAGTCGAATTCCGTGAGAACGCCCGTGTGCATCCGACCCAGTCTACGGGCCCAACTGGTTGAGATGAGGTACGCATCATGATGACTGATCCTATTGACGTCGTGCGGACTGCGCTGTTGCAGGCGCTCATTATCGCCGTCCCGATCCTTGGCTCCGGTCTGTTCGTGGGCCTGCTGGTCAGCCTGTTCCAGTCAGTAACCCAGATCCAGGAGCAGACGCTGACGTTCGTTCCCAAGATCATCGTCATGATTCTCGTGGCCGTTGTTCTGCTGGGGTGGATCTCCGTTCGCCTGGGCGACTTCGCCTACGAGATGTTCACCGGTTTGTGACGCCGGTGCGTTCCGTGCCGCCCCTCGCCTTTCGCCTCCTGCCTGATGGGGTCTGATGAATCAATTCGTCGCGCTGTTGGATCACGTTCCCGCCGCTCTGCTGGTCATCTTCCGTATCGGAGGATTAGCCATCTACGGACCGGTGATCGGTGCGTCGTTCATTCCGGTCCGTATCAAAGTGATGCTGGCGGTGATCCTTGGCCTGGCCGTGTATCCGGTGTTGACGACCCAGGAGCTCGGGGTCGGGGGATGGGAACTGAATGTATGGTCGCTTGCTCCCGCGATCGCCATGGAAGTGTTGGTGGGGCTGGTGATCGGATTCCTGGCGAGCCTGCCACTGCTCGCAGTCCAGATCGGCGGGCTCATGATGGGCCACCAGATGGGGCTCGGTTTCGCGCGGTTCTTCAATCCGGCAATGGAGGACAGCGCCGACATCATCGGCCAGATGTTGTTCTTTATGGCCTTGGCAGGATTCCTCCTGCTGGGAGGGCTCGAATCGATGGTGCTAGCGGTGCTCCACAGTTTCCACCATATTCCGCTGGCGACGAATGTCGCCGATGGCTCACTGCTGACGATGCTGGCCGGAGTGCTGACCGCATCTTACGAGCTTGCCCTACGCGTGGCCGCACCATTGCTGACGCTGATTTTTCTGGAGACCGTCGCGATGGGCTTCCTCTCCAAAACGGTGCCGCAACTGAACATCCTCAGTCTCGGCTTTCCGATGCGAATCCTCGTCGGCCTGGTCATTGTCGCCCTTGTCGTCGGCGTGATCGATGAGGTCTTCCTGGATTGGTTCAACGAGATGACGAACCTGACGTTTACCTGGATCGAGAACAGATAGGAGGCAGCGGGCACGAGGCGGCCGGCACGCGAAACGCGCCGGACGGCAAGAGCGCGTGGCGCTCGCCGGACCAAGCCTCGAACCTCAACCGTCAAGTCTTCCCATGGCCGACGACCTTGGTGAAAAAACGGAAGACGCGACGCCTCGACGTCGCCAGGAGGCGCGCAAGTCGGGGAACGTCGCGCGTAGCCAGGACTTGTCCGGCGCGCTGATCCTGCTCGGGGCAACCGTGCTTCTGTTTGTGATCCTTATGCCGACGCTTGGGAAGTTCAAAGTGGTGCTCGAGACGCTCTTGGATGGCGACACCTTCGGGAATCCGATGGCCCCGGCCGATGCCAAGATCGTCGTCGCCTACGCAGGCAACGCTGCGGTGCGCATCGGGGCGCCCATTCTGCTGGTCATGTGGCTGGTCGCCTATATGGCGAACTTCTGGCAGATCGGCTGGCTGCTTGCACCGGACTCGATCAAGCCGAGCCTGAGCAAGATCAACCCCATCAGCGGCTTCAAGAAACTTTTCAGCCTGTCGTCGGTGGTCAAGGCGGGATTCGACATTCTCAAGGTCATAGTGGTGGTGTTGGTGGCGGTGTGGACGATCGCTCAGCATCGCAATGAGATTCTGGTGATGCCCCACCTCACCGCGATGCAGTGCCTGCACCAAGCCGGGTGGATGATGCTCGATCTGGCGATGCGCGTGATCGCGGTGCTGATTCTTTTGGGCCTCGTTGACTTCGCCTACCAGCGCTGGAAGCACCAGAAGGACCTCAAGATGACCAAACAGCAAGTGAAGGATGAGATGAAGCAGACCGAGGGTGATCCGGCGGTCAAGAAGCGCCGTTTCCGCATGCAACAACAAATCGCCATGCAGCGCATCGCCGCCGCCGTCCCCAAGGCCGACGTCGTGGTCACGAACCCCGATCACTACGCCGTTGCCATCCGCTACCACGCCGATGAGATGCACGCGCCGAAGGTTGTCGCAAAGGGCGCTGATATTCTGGCCCTTCGTATTCGCCAGATCGCGCTGCTTCGAGGTATTCCCGTGTTAGAGCGTCCGCCCTTGGCCCGCGCGCTCTACCGCCAGGTTGCCGTCGGTCAGGAGATACCGCCGGAGTTCTATAAGACGGTGGCCGAAGTGTTGGCGTTCGTATACGGACTGAATAAGAGCAGGATGGCGGGATGATCGCGCTTGTGCCAACTCGGGCTTTTGAGGCGGAGCGAGAGCCTACGGCTGCCCGCGCGGCGTCGTTTCGAATGCGTCCCGACGCGGACGGAGTCACCGGCTGATGGCCACGCCCCAACCAGCGTTGAACTTGCCCAAACCGTTCTATTGGGTGTCGAAGCATCGCCATCTGCTCGTGCCGATCTCGTTCCTGGCCATGCTGATCGTGTTGGTGGTGCCGCTGCCGCCGGCCGTCATGGACTTGCTGATCTCCGGCAACATCTCACTGGCGGTGGTGGTGCTGCTGACCACGATTTACATGTTGCGCCCTTTGGACTTCAGCGTGTTCCCGTCGTTGTTGCTGGCGACCACGTTGTTTCGGCTGGTGCTGAACATCGCCTCCACGCGGCTGATTCTTTCCGCTGATGCCGCTACGCCTGAAGAAGCCACGGCCGTCGCCGGGCACGTCATCGAGGCGTTCGGCACCTTCGTGGCCGGGGAGTCCGTGATCGTGGGGGTGATCATCTTCATCATCCTGGTGGTGGTGCAGTTCGTCGTCATCACCAAAGGCGCGACGCGCATGGCCGAGGTCGCGGCCCGATTCACCCTCGATGCGTTGCCCGGTAAGCAAATGGCCATCGACGCCGATCTGTCCGCCGGCATGATCGACGAAGCTCAGGCGAGACACCGACGCGACGAGATCATGCGCGAAGCCGATTTCTATGGGGCGATGGATGGCGCCAGTAAGTTCGTTCGGGGCGACGCCATCGCCGGGATCATTATCACGCTGGTGAACATTGTTGGCGGCTTTGCCATCGGGTCGCTCGAAAAGGGCTGGACCATGGCCGAGTCGCTGATGGTGTTCACGAAGCTGACGATCGGCGACGGTCTGGTGAGCCAGTTGCCTTCGTTCGTGATTGCGATCGCGGCGGGATTGATTGTGGCCCGCACCGGTGACAAGGAGAGGATTGGCGATGAGATTCCCCGCCAGTTGACTTCGCAGCCGATCGCCCTTTACCTGATCTCGGGCTTCTCGATTCTGCTGGCGTTCACCCCGCTGCCGACCTGGCCTCTGCTGTCGGCGGCGGTACTGCTCGGTGGGCTGGCCGCCTCGATCGGCCTCATCGACCGGCGGACCAAGGCAGCTGTCGAAGCCGAAGCCCGGGCGGAGGCGGCGCAACTGCCGGCTGATCAGACGCCGGTCGAGGACCTGCTGCGCGTGGACACGATGGAGATCGAAGTCGGCTACGGCCTCGTCCAGTTGGTTGACACCGCCCGCGGTGGTGATCTACTCGATCGTATCTCTATGATACGACGACAGTTAGCGGCCGAGATCGGACTCGTGGTCCCGCCGGTGCGGATCCGCGACAATGTGCAACTCCCCGCCAACACCTATCGCGTCAAGCTACGCGGAGCGGTCATCGGCGAGGGGACCGTGCTGCCGAACCTGTTGATGGCCATGGATTCGGGCCTGTCCACCGGCTCACTCGAGGGTATTTCGGCGAAGGAGCCGGCCTTCGGGCTTGATGCCCTGTGGATTGAGCCCCAATTGAAGCAGCGGGCCGAGACCTTGAACTACACCGTCGTCGATCCCACCAGTGTCCTGGCCACCCATCTCACTGAGCTGGTCAAAGACCATGCCGAGGAGCTGCTGACCCGCGAGGAGGTCAACCGCCTTCTCGATCAACTCAAGTCAACCTCCCCCAAGCTTGTCGAAGAGACGGTTCCCAGCGTAATCAAGCCGGGCGAACTGCAAAAAGTGCTGCAGAACCTTTTGCGCGAGCGCGTTCCGATCCGTGACCTGGAGGCGATCATCGAGACGCTCGGAGATTGGGCGGCCCATACCAAAGATATAGATGTTCTGACCGAGTACGTCCGCAACACCTTGCGCCGGACGATATCGAGCCAGCACGCCGAAACCAATGACGAGGGCAAGCAACGGCTGTATTGCGTGACCGTCGATCCGGCCTTGGAGGATCTAATCAACGGATACATCGACCGGGGACCGAGCGGGACGACGATGTCGATCCCGCCGCAGGTCGCTAATCGAATCGCGACGGCGGTCAGCGAGTCGGCCCAGCCGTTGCTTGGGGCGTCCCATCAACTGGTGGTGTTGACGTCGCCGACCGTTCGTGCTCAACTAAAACAGATTCTCGAGCCGCACCTTCCCGGGGTCGTTGTCCTTTCTTACAACGAGGTCGTCAAGGGACTCGACGTCGAGTCGATGGGTTTGATACAATTAGAGGAGCCGGTCGGGGCTCCGGCGGCATAGGATGCCGCGACAACTAAACGAGCGTCAAGGATCGACGCATCGGGCCGATTGCCAGGGAGGGCAGCGCATGGCCGTCAAGACCTATCAGGCATACACCATGAGTGAAGCGTTGGCGGCCGCCAAGCGCGATCTCGGTGTTGATGCGGTTATTCTTGAAACCAGATCATTCAAGCGCGGCGGCTTCCTCGGTCTGGCGAAGAAGACGATCTTCGAGCTGACGGCCGCGGAGGCGGATCGGGCCGAACTGTCATACGCGAACGACGCCGCGGGCGCGCTCCGGCCGGTCAAGCGCGCTGCGCGGCAGGCCTATGCGCAAGCCGGTCGACGAGCGTCTTCCGATGAGACGCGCCGGCCCGAGCCCAAACTCAAGGGTCATCTGCGTACACGCCGGCTCGCCCAGGCGATGGTCGAAGCGCATGATCGCCGCCGGCGTAGTGAGGCGGAAGCGCCAGTTCCCGCGCTTGCCCGTGACCCCAAGTCGTCGACGTCGCAAGACTCGGCGCTCACCGGTGTCGTCGGGCCGTCTATGTGCGATCAGCCCGAACCGGTCGCGGCTCCAGTCGGCGGCGAGTGTCGGGAAACGGTGACGAGCCCGGCCCGCGCGCCCGACGCTTGCGATACACTCCAGGGCGCGGGAGGGTCCGCGGGCGATTCGCCGACAATTGTCTGCGAGCCGAAGCCGGTGGCACGACGGTTCATCTTGACGCCGGCGGCGGGGGCTCGGCTCTCGGCGTCCCGGGGCTCTTTGATCGGCGGCCTGGGCCATCGCCCCGATCGCGAACATCGAGACACGCCCAGACTCTTTGACGAGACAGCCTCTCGCGGCCGAGACGCTGATGTCTTGGGGAGGGAGTCCGGATCGGAAGCGAGCTCGATGCAGGGCGAGTTGGCGGCGATCAAGCAGATGGTCGGCCAAGTGCTCCAGCACCAGGTCCGGTCGCCGGGAAGGTCGATCCCGAGCATGCCCGCCAAGCTCTTTGACCTGTATCTCGCGCTGCTCAGCCAGGATCTGTCCGAAGAGATCGCCGACCAGATCGTGGAGGAGGTGCGCGAGGCCCTGAGCGCCGCGGAGTTGGATGATGAAGCGACCGTGCGTCGCGCGGTGTTGGATCGGCTCGCCGCCTTCGTGCCGACCGCTGACTCGGCTGTCGCGCCGGTGAGTCCGGACGGCCGGCCTCTGACGATTGCCCTGATCGGACCGACCGGCGTGGGGAAGACGACGACGCTGGCGAAGCTTGCCGCTTCGTTCAAGCTGACGCACCGTCGCCGCGTGGGCCTGGTTACTTGTGATACCTATCGCATCGCCGCCGTCGATCAACTTCGAACCTACGCCAACATCATTGGGCTGCCTCTGGAAGTTGCGCTGACGCCGGCAGAGATGAAGCAGGCGGTTCATTCTCTTCGCGATTGCGACGTGATCTTGATCGATACGGCCGGGCGTGGTCAGAAGGACACCGGCAAACTCCAGGAGCTGAAGTCTTGCCTTGCCGCGGCTGATCCGCACGAAGTTCATCTGGTGCTGGCCAGTACCGCGAGCGAGAAGGTTCTGCTCCAGGAAGCCGAGGCGTTCGCTGAGGTCGGCGCTGACAAGGTGGTCCTGACAAAGCTTGACGAAGCGGTGAGCTTCGGTCTGCTGATCAACGTTATCCAGAAGGTCGGCAAGCAGTTGAGTTTCATCACCACCGGCCAGGAAGTTCCGGACCACATTGAAGTAGGACGTCCTGGGCGTCTGGCCGAGCTTGTGCTGGGGGCAGAGATTCACGGATGAGCGACCAGGCGACGCAGCTTCGAAAGCTAGTGCAAGGCAACGTGGTGGCGCGGCGGCCGATGGTGTCGGCCTATGTGCCGCCGAGCGTTCGAAGCGGCGAGGTGAGTTACCGTCCTGCCCCAAGCCGACATCGGAACGGGCGCCGATCCGTGATGCGGCGAGTCGGGTTGGCACGGGCCGTCGCCGTCACCTCCGGCAAAGGGGGCGTGGGCAAGACCAACCTCGCGGTGAATCTGGCGGTGTGCTTGGCGGGGCTGGGCAAGAAAGTGTGCCTGCTCGATGCGGACCTCGGGTTGGCGAACGCAGACGTCCTGTGCAATCTCAGCCCCAGGTTGACCCTGGAGCACGTGGTGAGCGGCCGCTGCCGGCTGGCCGAAGCGATGCTCCTGGCGCCGGGGGGGTTTCGCCTGATTCCCGGCGCCTCGGGCGTGGCCCGCCTGGCGGATCTGGACAGTGAGCACCGGCTGCGGCTCCTGACGCAGCTTGCGGCGCTTGAGCGGCTGGCCGACGTGGTGGTCATTGACACCTCCGCCGGGCTCAGCGCCAACGTCCTCGCCTTCGCGGCCGCAGCTCACCGGGTGCTCGTGACGACGACCCCCGAGCCCACCGCGATCACCGACAGCTACGGCATGATCAAGGCACTTCTCGGTCAAGCCCCCAAGGCCCGGATCGAGCTCGTGGTGAACATGGTCAGCCATGAGCAGGAGGCATCGTCCGTTTTCCACCGCATCGATCGGGTGAGCCGAACCTTCCTGAAGCGCTCGATTGACTACGCCGGCGCCATCCCGATGGACGACCAGGTTCGCGAGGCGGTGCGGCAGCGCGTGCCGTTCGTTCTCTATGCTCCGGACACGCCGGCAACCGAAGCCATGAGGCGGTTGGCCCGCCGCGTGGCCGGCGTCGGTGACCCCAATCCCCTCGACTCGCCCCCCGTGGGGGGGTTCTTTGCTCGCGTGGCGTCCTGGCTTGCCCGGACCCACGATTCTCCTACGGTCCGTACAAACGCTTGAGTTGGATCTGAAATGGGTCGATATCGGTCGCTTGCCCTGAGCCTTGCTGCGGCGTTGACGAGCACGTCCACCGGCAATGGGCCTTCGCCATGAGCAAGACACCCAGTAAGGTCATCGCCGGATGTTTTGCATTGGCTGCGTTTGCGGTTGCCGTCTTGGCCGGTCTGGCCGGGGGCAACTCGGCCGTGTCCATCCTGACCCGGGCCCTCATCGCCATGATTGGCTGCTACCCGATCGGGCTGATGATCGGCGTGATCTGTCAGCGGGTGATGACCGATCACATCGAGGTCCATCGCGAGGCGGCGACGATGTCACCATCATCGCCGACCGATTCGCTCGCCGGATCACAGGCGAGCGCGACGACGGAGGCGAAATCCGAATGATGCGATCACCGCAAGGGACCGTGACTTGTCGTATCATTGAATCGTTCGATATAGTACGAGCGTCTTTTGCCAGGGAATGGCAGGGCAGCTGAAAAAGCTAGCCAAGGTCAAGGAGCCGACCGATGCCGAAGACGAAGACCAAGACCAAGACCAAGACCAAAAGACAAGAACGCCAGCCGCCAAGCGCAAGCCCGCCCGGCGGACGCCGGAGGCCGTCAGCCTCAGTGAGATGACCACTGAGGAAGTGTGGAAGGCCTACCAGCGCACTGACACCCAAGAGATACGCAACTTTCTCATCGAGCAGTACCTTCACCTGGTCAAGAGTACGGCCGAGCGCATGCACATGCGCCTGCCGGGCGAAGTCGATGTGGAAGATCTGATGTCGGCGGGCTTGTTCGGGCTGATGGATGCGATCGACGCGTTTGATCTAGGGCGCGAGGTGAAGTTCGAGACCTACTGCACACAGCGAATTCGAGGCGCCATCTTTGACGAGCTGCGGGCGATGGACTGGGTGCCGCGGCTCGTGCGCTCTCGGACGGCCAAGCTGGACCGGGTCCGCAAGCGGTTCGAGATGGAGTCCGGGCGCAAACCCACGGACCGGGAGCTGCGCCAACGCCTTCAGGTCTCCGGGTCGGAGTTCAGCAAGATCAGCAAGGATTCCAAGCCGGTGAACGTCGTTTCCCTGAACCGGAAGTGGTTTGAGACGGACTCGAGCAAGGACATCCGCGAGATCGACGTGATCCAAGATAACCGGCAGGAGGATCCGCTGTCTCAACTTCAGAAGCGGGACCTCAGGCTGCTCATCACCAAGGGGTTGTCCAGGGCGGAGCGCCTCATTGTCATTCTCTACTACTACGAAGAGATGACGATGAAGGAGATCGGGGTCACGTTGGATCTGTCCGAGTCTCGCGTCAGCCAGATGCACAGCTCGATTCTCGCTCGGCTTCAGGCGCAGATGCAGTATCGCGACAAAGAGTTCTGAGCGCCCCGGCGGCGCACGCTCGGACGCCGGCGCGGCCGGCTGGGTTGGTGGCGGTTGTGCGCGGTCGTCGTGAGTTCTCGGACGTGCGCCTCGCGGCCGGAATGATCCCGCGACCAGCCCGGGGTCGGGCGGCTGGCCTGGCGGCTACACCGCGACTTTGAAACAACCGATGTCGTTCCCGGGGCGAGCTGTCCGTGCGGCGACGGTGCAGCCGGATTCTTCCATTGCTTTCTAGACCTGGGATTCAGCGATGGCCCAAGCACGCGGACTGCGTATTCGACAACACGAGCGATGGGAGATCGAGCTGCCCGTGGAGTTCGTCGTCTGCGACGAGCACCGCTTGCAAGTGCGATTCAGCTCCGTCTCGTCCGCCGTGGATGACGGTGCACTGCGGGGGACTTCGATCGACATAAGCCCCGGCGGACTGGCGTTGGCGAGCCGTCAGTTCGTGCCCCGGTCCTGCGAGGGGGTCGTTCGAGTGTTTGATACAACGCCGATCGGAACCCGGGGCGACGGTACGCCGATTCTCCAGCTCATATTCGAGCAACCGGCCAAGGTGCGTCGCGTCAGAATGCTCTCTCACGAGCCGTTGTACAAGGTCGGCCTCTCGTTTCTCGATCTCGATCCGCAAATGGAGCAGAAGATCGCGGCGCTGCAGGCATTGACGCCGCACCGCACGACCGAGCGTGAAGCGACGCGGAGGCGTGCAGATGAATAACCACGACGTCTTCCTCGAACGGGCGCTGTTGGAGGAAGAACGAATCACAACGGCCCAACTCGAGACGGCGCGCCGCCACGCCCGAGAGCACGACGTGGATCTCGAAGACGCTCTCCTGGCGATGTCGGCGGTCGGCAGCACTGAGCTGGCGATGGTCAAGGCGGACGTCTGTGAGGTTCCCTATGTTGAGTTGGCTGAGTATGAGGTCTGCTTCGCCAACACCCGGATCGTCCCGCGATCCCTGGCTGAGCGATTCCGCCTCTTTCCGCTGTTTCTCATCGACGGCGTACTCACGCTGGCTACGGACGATCCGCTGAACCTCGAAGCGCTGGACCAAATCCGCCAGGTCACCCGGTGCGAAGTGGATGCCGTGCTGTGCGATCGAACTCGTCTGCGGAAGTTGATCAGCCGGGCCTACCGACTCTCGCATGATCAGACGCCCCAAGACGACGACGAATCAAGGCACGAGATCAACGCGAGCAGAGACGATCGCACACAACCGATCGTCGCCGCCGTCAATCAGCTCTTGGCCGATGCCGCTGGCCTCGACGCCAGCGATGTGCACATCAGCCCCGACGAGTCCGAGCTCCACGTGCGATACCGAATAGACGGCGTCCTTCGAGAGCAGCACGCCCCCCCTTTGTCCATGCACCCCGGCATCGTGCAGCGACTGAAGGTCATGGCCAGTCTCGATCTCACGCAAACGAGGCGGCCACAGGATGGAAAGTTCCGCTACACCCACGACGGCGCGATGATCGAAGTGCGCATGTCCACGGTTCCCACCGTCTGCGGCGAGAACGTGGTGCTGCGCCTGCTGGCCAGTTCGCAAACGGTCCATGACTTCCAGCAGTTAGGTATCCCGCCGCGCATGATCGGCGAACTCGAGGAGCTCATCGTTCGACCCTACGGGATGCTGCTGGTCACCGGCCCGACGGGTGCGGGCAAGACCACGACGTTGTATTCGGTGCTGCGCAAACTCAACGACCCCTCGCGCAACATCTTGACGATCGAGGATCCGGTCGAGATCCGTCTGCCCTATGTCCGCCAAATCCAGGTTCATACTCAAATCGGGCTGACGTTCGCCACGGCACTGCGCTCGATTCTCCGCCAGGATCCGGACGTGGTGTTGGTGGGCGAGATTCGCGACAACGAGACGGCGACGATCGCGCTGCAATCGGCACTCACTGGCCATATGGTGCTCTCGACGTTGCACACGAACGACGCTTCCGGAGCGATCGCCCGGCTACGCGACTTCGGTCTGCCGCCGTTCGTCATCAACTCCGCGCTGCTGGGCGTGGTGGCCCAGCGACTCGTTCGGAAGGTGTGTAAGAGCTGCGTCATTCCCGATCCGGTCGAAGAACGAGTTCGGCAAAGCTTCAATTTAGACGAAAAGGTCGAGGGATTCGTCCGTGGAAAGGGCTGCAAACGCTGTGGAAACACAGGGTATCGCGGCCGCATCGGTCTGTTCGAGCTCCTGCAGCTCAGCCCGGGACTGCAATCGGTCATCGAAGCCGACGGCTCGACCAAGCAGATCTGCGAACACGCGGTGAGCGAAGGTTTTCGGCTGCTGTGGCAGGATGGGCTTGAGAAGGCGCGGCTCGGGCAAACCGCGCTCGAGGAAGTCCTCAAGGTCGCGGCGATCGCGGCCACGGCCGATCCGTACAACCCGTCGATGAAAATGAGTGCATGACTGAGCTCACGTTCCAATACAGGGCGATCGATGAACGCGGCGCCGTAACCAAGGGCGTGGTGCAGGCGGCGGACCGGACGGAGGCCTATCACCAGATCGTCGGGTCAGGGCTCAAGCCGGTGCATCTCGCTCCCGCCCGAGGCTCGTCGGTTCGTTGGCGCGGTTCAGCCGCCAGCGCCAAGGACCTCGCCCGTATTACCTATCAGTTCTCGGTGCTCATGGAAGCCCGCATTCCCATCGCGGACAGCCTTCGGTCCATTGCCGACCAGGAGTCGAACCGGCGCCTCGCCCACGTGCTCGAGGAGGTGGCGAGACAGATCGAAGCCGGTAACTCGGTAACGGACGCGTTATCGGCGCACCGCGCAGTCTTCGGCGACATTTACATCGAAACGATCCGCGCCGCGGAAACGAGCGGCAACATGATTCAAGTGCTGGCTCGTCTGGCGGAGATGCTGGATCAACGCTACGAAACCAGCAAGAACGTCAAGAGCGCGCTGATGTATCCGGCTTGCGTTATCGCCGCGCTGTGCCTGGCGGTTACCTTTCTGATGATCGTCGTGGTCCCAAAGCTGTCGGAGATGTTCGCCAGCCAGGGCGTGGAGCTCCCGGCCTTGACACAGGGGCTGATGGCGGTCGCCGGTTTCGTGCGGACCTACTGGTACATACTTCTGGCCGGTGGAATCGGCGTCGTGTTCGGCGTGCGCAAGGCATGGAACACCCCGAACGCCCGACAGCGCATCGACGGTTGGCTGCATTGGATTCCCGGACTCCGTGAAATCCTTACCGGACTGGCGGTGAGTCGCTTCGCCCATGTGCTGGGGCTCTCGCTGCAGAGCGGATTGGGACTGATTGAGGCGTTGGAACTATCCGGACGGTCGTCTGGTCGGCCGTTGCTGGAGTCTGATGCCCGGAAAATGAGCGATCAGGTAAAGAACGGCGGAAGGCTGTCCGAGGTGTTACTGACCTGCAAGTACCTGCCAGGCTTTGCGCGGCGAATGATCGCCTCCGGCGAGGAGGCGGCGGAGTTGCCGAAAATGTGCCGGCTCGTGGCTCGACACTACGACCGGGAGGTAATGCACCTGACCAAGAACCTCGGCACGATTATCGAACCGATTGCCATTGTTGGTCTGGCAGGCGTGGTCTTGGTCGTGGCTTTGGCGATCTTCCTCCCGATGTGGAATATGGGAACACTGCTCAAATAGCGAAGATGAGGTAACGAATTGGGCTCCGGCAACGCACACGTGTGCCTCAAATTGGACCAAGCAACAAGGAACTCTTAGCTCTTGCTGGAAGGATACAGACGATGAGACGCACTTCAATAATGCGACGAGGCTTCACGCTGATCGAGTTGATTGCGGTTGTGGTTATCCTGGCGATTCTGGCCGGGGTCGCGCTGCCTAGGTACTTTGACTACGCCGCTCAGGCCAAGAGCGCGGCAACCAAGGGCACACTGGGCGGGTGTCGTTCCGGCATCGCCAACTTCTTGGCCAACGAGGCCATCACGAGCCCCCCGGCCATCTATCCGACGCTCGCTGAACTCAACACGCTGGGCACGGTGATGCAGGAAGCAATTCCTGACAATCCTTACGACACCGGCGCCAACCCCAACGTGGTCAACCTGGCGACCGTCGGGGAGGCCGCAGCTCGTACCGTTCCCGTCCTCTCCGGCACCGGCGGCTGGGCATACTACGTGGACAACGCCTTGACTCCACCGGCGTACACGTTCTATGCCAACACGAACACCGTTGGCGAGAACGATTTCTGATCGAAGAAGGCACGACGAGCCGTCTCACGAGCCGCCTGTGCCTGGCGGTTACCGTTCTGTTGATCGTGTCGTGGGGTCCCGAAGCTGTCGGAGATGTTCGCCAGCCAAGGCGTGGAGCTCCCGGCCTTGACACAGGGGCTGATGGCGGTCGCCGGTTTCGTGCGGACCTACTGGTACATACTCCTGGCCGGTGGAGTCGGCGTCGTGTTCGGCGTGCGCAAGGCATGGAACACGCAGAACGCCCGACAGCGCATCGACGGTTGGCTGCATTGGATTCCCGGACTCCGTGAAATCCTTACCGGACTGGCGGTGAGTCGCTTCGCCCATGTGCTGGGCTCTCGCTGCAGAGCGGATTGGGGCTGATTGAGGCGCGTTGGAGACATCCGGACGGTCGTCTGGTCGGCCGTTACTGGAGTCTGATGCCCGGAAAATGAGCGATCAGGTAAAGAACGGCGGAAGGCTGTCCGAGGTGTTATTGACGTGCAAGTACCTGCCAGGCTTCGCGCGGCGAATGATCGCCTCCGGCGAGGTCTTGGTCGTGGCTTAGGCGATCTTCCTCCCGATGTGGAATATGGGAACACTGCTCAAGTAACGAAGAAGAGGTAACGAGTTGGGATCCGGCAACGCACGTGCGTGTTGCAGGCTGGACACCAAGCAACAAAGAACTCATGGCTTTTGCTGGAAGGACACAGACGATGAGACGTACTTCAATGATGCGACGAGGCTTCACGCTGATCGAATTGATTGCGGTTGTGGTTATCCTGGCGATTCTGGCCGGGGTCGCGCTGCCCAGGTACTTCGACTACGCCGCTCAGGCCAAGAGCGCGGCGACCAAGGGCACACTGGGCGGATGTCGCGCCGGCATCGCCAACTACTTGGCCAACGAGGTCATCACGAACGGCACGGCCCTCTATCCAACGCTCGTTCAACTCGAGACGCTGGGCACGGTGATGCAGGAAGCAATTCCTGACAATCCCTACGACACCGGCGCCAACCCCAACACGGTCAACCTGGCGACCGTGGCAGAGGCCACGGCCCGCACCGTTCCCGTCCTCTCCGGCACCGGCGGCTGGGCGTACTACGTGGACAACGCCTTGACTCCACCGGCGTACACCTTCTACGCCAATACGAACACCACCGGCGAGAACGATTTCTGATCGCGAACGCGCATGACGAGCCGTCTCACGGAGCCGCGGGATCGCCCGCCGTCCAAGGATGGACGGCGGGTTTAGCCCGCGCCCCGACCGAGCTGATCGCCGTGCTGGCGCACGGCGATACGCGCGCCGCTGACGGTACCCGCGATCACCTTCACCGCTGATAGCCGAGATCTGCTTCAATGAAACGACGAGGCTTCACGCTGATCGAGTTTATTCTGGTTGTCATCGTCCTGTCGATCCTGACTCTGGTGTTTGTGCGCGGGAACGCGCTGTCGCAATTTCTCGAGTATGTGACCCAGGCCAAAGTGTCGGCCACCAAGGGCGCTCTCGGCGGCGTGCGGGCGGGAGTTGCGAGTTTCTATGCCAACACGGCGCTCAGCGGGCCACCCCCGACGTATCCGACGTTCGACGAACTGACGACGTTGGGCATGGTGATGCAGCAAGCGCTTCCCGAGAACCCCTACAACAAGGACAACACCGTTCGCGACGCAGCCGGCACCTGGCTCCCGGGGCCTCCGCCGATTCAGCCTGTCGTCGCGGCCAACGGGTGGGCGTATGACCAGACGGCCGGTAAATTCTGGGCCAACACGAACGCGACCGGCGAGAACGATTGGTAAGCCGGACGGGGTGAGGGTCGACCGACCAGATATCCAAACCCGCGGTCGGCGGCGGGGCGGTGGGTTTAGTCTTATCGAACTCCTCGCGGTCATGGTCATGCTCGGCGTGGTTGCCATCGTCGCGATTCCTTCGATCGCCTCGCTCGGCGCCGATCGAGCATCGATGGCTGCCCAGCAACTGTTGCGCGATCTCAGCTTCGCGCGCCAACGAGCCGTCGCTTCCGGCACGCGCGCCTGGGTTGTCTTCGATACGGTCGCTCAGACCTGGTCTGTCCTGGCCGAGGACCCCGCCACTCCCGGTCGCCTCAACGCGGCCGTGATCGTCGATCCCGCCACCGGCCAAGACTTCATCCAGCTGCTCGATGTCAATCAGTTTATCGGCGTGCAGCTTCAGGCCGTCGGTTTTGACGGCGACGACGAGATCGGGTTTGACTGGCTCGGCCAGCCGCTGAACGCAGGCGAGACTCCGCTGGCGGCCACCGGGTCGGTCACGTTGACCGGCACCCACGTCGTCAACGTGGCGATAGACACCGGATTTGTGACCTACGTACGGCCCTAATCGCACGGATCGTTCCCACCATGGCGTCATCGAGAACACAACCACGCGGCTTTTCGCTGATCGAGACGATCGCGGCGATCGTCATTCTGTCCGTCGCCCTCCCTGGGATGCTGTGGACCGTGCGCGAAGCACACGTCCAGCGTGTGAATCCGATGCTCCTCTCGACCGCGAGATGGCTGGCCGTCGAAAAGCTCGAAGACATCATCGCGGATCGACATAGCACGACCCGCGGCTACGCCTACCTTGTCACGGGAAACTACCCGGCGGAAAGCCCCGTGGCGGGCTACCCGGCCTTTACACGTTCCGTCTCGTTCAACGAGACGCTGGCTGACCTGGTCACCGCTGGCAGCGGCTACATGAACGTCGCCGTCCAGGTTGGATGGACGGACGGCCAGGGGACGGCGCAGACGCTGTCCATATCGACCGTCCTCACGGAGTACACGCCGTGATCCGCCGTCGCTGCCCACCACGAAACGTGCGCCGCGGCTTCACGCTCATCGAAGCGATCGCCACCATCGTCGTTCTGGCGATTATCGGCTCGATCGCGTCGTTGATCATCCTCAATGCGGTGGACGGCTATACCGATGCGGCGACGACGGCGCAGCTTCATATCGAAGCGTCCACGGCCATGGATCGCATCGTGCGCGAGCTGCGTAAGGTGGGGCTGGACAGCGGTGCGGCCGGAGTCGCGCCGGACATCAATGACGTCACACCGACTTCCATCACCTGGGGGGCGAACGGTGAGCTGTCGCTCACCGGAAACAAACTACAGCTTACGACGAGCGGGCCGCCTTTGGGAGACATTTTAGACGACGTCAGTGCCTTTTCTGTACAAACCTACGATGAGGATAACGCAGCGCTGGGGGCAACCCTTACCGGCGCCGCGTGTGATCCAATTCGACGCATCGAGCTTGATCTCACACTACAACGCAGCGGCGTCACCACGTCGCTACGCACCAAACTGTTCGTTCGCTCGACGATGAGTGGAGGCGGGACATGATGCGCATGCGTAGAGCACGACATCGCCGCGCAACGATCGCCATCTCGATGATCATCGTCCTGGTGGTGGTCAATCTCGTCATCATCAGCATCGTCATTGGCGGCGCCCGCGATCATGATCTGACGATCAAGCGCATCGAGACCATTCAAGCCTTCTATGCCGCCGAAGCTGGAATGAACATGGCCATTCGCGAGCTGATGAACAATGCTGATGAGGACGGGGACGGCGCCATTGGCACGATCTCCGACGACGCCACCCCCGCCAACGATCCGACGTTCGGCCAGGCGCAGGTGGTCGTTATCGTCACCGTCGCTGGACCTCCAACGACACTGCGCAGTAAAGGACGCTCAGGCGACGCACGAAGAGAAGTTGAAACTGTGCTCGAATAGGACCCAAGCCATGACTGACCCTCACCGTTGTCGATTGAATCGTTTCGCGCTCGTGATTGGGCTGCTGAGCATTGTCTCGCCGGTCGTTGGCCAGAACATCGACACGTTCGCGGGAACGGGAACGGCCGGTTACAGCGGCGATGGCGGGCCCGCCGCCAGCGCCCAGATCTTCACGCCCTACGGCATCGCGGTCGCCGCCAACGGCGATGTCTACTTTGCTGATCGCGATAATAACGTCATTCGCAAAGTGGATGCCGCGACCGGCGACATCTCAACCGTGGCCGGCGGCGGGTCCCTGCAAACCGGCGATGGTACCCTGGCGACGGTCGCGTGGACCAACACGCCCCACGACGTCGCGGTTGATGCCGCCGGCAACATCTACATCGCCGACACGTTCAATCATCGCATTCGCAAAGTAGATATCGGCACCGGACTCATCTCCACGATTGGGGGCACCGGCGTGCAAGGCTACGGCGGCGATGGAGGCGCGGCCACGGCCGCCTTGCTCGACACGCCAAGCGGAATCGCCGTTGACTCTGCCGGAAACGTCATCTTCTCCGATACCGTCAATCACCGCATCAGAAAGATCACACCCGGCGGCACCATCAGCACTATTGCCGGTACCGGGGCGGGGGGCTTCGCCGGCGACGACGGACCAGCCACGGCCGCCAAGGTCAAGAGTCCGCATGGGATCGCCATCGATGACTCCGACAACATCTATATCGCCGACACCGAAAATTCCCGGATACGCAAGTTCACGGACGGAGGAACGATTACCACTGTCGCGGGCGCCGGCCAGTCCGGCTATGACGGCGACGGTGGGTCGGCCACCGTCGCCAAGATCAACAAGCCCAAGGGCCTCTGGGTCGTCGATAGTGGCGCATCCACCGGCCCGGTCGGTTTTGACACAATCTACGGCTCGACCCAGAGCGGCGTCCATCAGAAGCAGATCGCCACGCAAGTCACGGTGCCGCAGGACGGCTTCGTCGACAGCATCACGGCGTATCAGGCTGGCGGGAACAACAAGAAAGTGATATACGCGATCTACACGGATTCCGCAGGTGAGCCGGACGCGCTCATTGCCGAGACTGCTACCGCGCAGCGCTCGAGCGCTGCGGCCTGGCTCACGATCGACCTACCGGTGACATTCGTCACGGCTGGCACGTACTGGCTGGCGCTCGCCTTCAATTCTACGACCGAGGAGTACTACTACGATGGCGCCGGAGGTCAAACCCGCTATAGCGACGACGACGCAATTTCGAATGGCTACACGGCGACCTGGGGTGTCACCACCACCACCAATACCCGCAGGATCTCAATCTATGCCACGATCCACACCGATCCAAACGATATCTACATTGCCGATACCGTCAACGATCGGATCCGCAAGTTCACTGAATATTCCACGATCGCCACCATCGCCGGGACGGGGGCGGCGGGCTTCAGCGGCGACGGCGGGCCGGCTACCGCCGCCCAGATCGATGCACCCGAGCACGTGGCCGTCGACTCGGCCGGAGATGTGTTTATCGGCGACACGATGAATCATCGGATTCGCAAGATCGACGTCGGCACCGGCGACATCAGTACCTATGGCGGCACCGGGACCGCGGCCTACTCCGGCGATGGAGGGCCGGCGTCCTCGGCCGCGATGAATGAGCCGCGGGGGCTCTTCGTGGATGCCTCTGATGATCTCTTCCTGGCGGACAGCCAGAATCACGTGATCCGAAAGATAGTGGCCGCGACTGGGATCATCACCGTCGCGGCTGGGAGGCACCGGGACCCAGGCTTCGGTGATGGCGGGCTGGCCACCATCGCCGACCTTCAGCAGACAGACGATGTCGCCGTTGACGCCGCCGGCAACCTTTACATTGTCTGTCTGACTCAGGGCCGGGTCCGCAAGGTCGATGTGGCGACCGGGATCATTACGACACTGATCGGCAGCGGCACTGAGTTGGATCCGGCTGATCCAAACGACGACGTCTGGCTCCTCAGCCCCAGCGGGGTCGCCGTGGATAGCGCGGGGAACGTCTACGTGGCAGACAGTGACCCGTTAAACAGTCGAATCGTCAAATATACGGTGGCCGGCGCGACGTTCGAAACCTTCGCGGGCAACGGTACCCCGGGTAACTCCGGCAATGGAGGGTTGGCCACGGCCGCCGAAGTCCACAAGCCCCAGGGTGTGGCCGTGGACTCCAACGACGACGTGTACATCGCGGATACCGGTGGCGCTTCCATTCGCAAAGTCGTCGTGGCCACCGGCATCATCACCAGGGTCGCGGGAACTACCAACAACGGCTACAGCGGTGACGGCGGGGCGGCCACGGCGGCTGACTTGAACAAGCCCTCGAAGGTGGTCGTTGATTCCACCGGCAAGATCTACATCGCCGACACGCTCAACAGCGTCATCCGCAGGGTCTCCGCCAGTGGAACCATCACAACCGTTGCGGGCACGGGGATCGCCGGCTACAGCGGTGACGGCGGCAACGCCAAGCTCGCGCAGCTCAACCTGCCGGTCGGCGTCGGATTCAAGGACGGCGACCCCGGCGTCCTGTACATCGCCGATACCGTGAATCACAGGGTCCGCAAAGTGGACGTGCCCCTCTTCACTCCTCCTCGCATCGTCAGTTGGCAGGAAGTCGAGCCCCAGTAGCCCTTGGCGTGGCTGCGTTGTGAGTCCGATTATCAACCGTCATTGATCGTGTTCCGACCGCGGCAATCTGCCGGGTCCGCTGCTGTCGAGCCGTCACGTGCGTGGTCGCCCATATAACCGACACGTTCGGCAATGCCCATCAGATCTCTCCGTGTTGCCTAGGGCGGCTCTCCGACGCCTGAAACTGCAAAGAAGTCAATCTGCGCTTGGTTCCGCTCGGCCACCGAGTAGTTTTTGCATGGACAAACAAGACTCAAGCGATGGCGCCGCCGTTCAACACAGTGCTTCGTCCAAACAACACAAAGACAAGGCCAGAAACATGAACCAAGAATTGCGACCCTTTACCGTCGGCTGTCGAGGCCTGATCGCGTCCATGCTCGCGCTTGGCATTCTTCCGGTCAGTGCCCTTGGGCAGGATACACCGCCGGACACAATCACCGTGGCGGGCATCGTCCGCGACTTCCTTCCGGGCCATCCGGATTTCGAGGTCACGCCGTCCAACGGCTACGGCCATTACATGGGCAATATCGGTATCGAGCTTGATGACGACGGCAAACCCGTATTTGTCGGCGGCGGCTACAAGGTCAGTCGGGAATGGCGCGACGGCGACAGTAACAAGATCTGCTACACGATCTACGACAGCGATCGCGGCGACAAGGAAGGATCTCAAGGCGCGGCCGATAACGGCGCTATCACCTCTGCCCAGACCTTCGCACAGTGGTTCCGAGACGTGCCCGGAGTGAACATGTCCAGCGTCTATCGGATCACCATTAAACGCCAGGCCGGCGGCATGTACGAGTACTTGACCAGCAACTTCTTCCCGATCGACGATGCGCTGTTGGGCAACGGCAACGACAGCCATAACTACTTCTTTACCTTTGAAATCGCCGCGGAGTTCACCTACGACGCCTCGGCCGGACAGGTCTTGAGGTTCATGGGCGACGACGACGTGTGGGTGTTTATCGATGGCAAGCTGGTTATCGACCTCGGCGGCATCGCCGGCAACACCGACCA
>JACZXL010000179.1 GCA_022571635.1 Planctomycetota bacterium | reverse complement strand
CTTGAACATTAGGCTGACCAGGATCGCAGCCGGTCAGTGAGGTGAGAGTTGCTAGAACTAACCCCCACGCCACGGCGACGTTGATGATCGCGCCGAGGATCAGGAATAGCACGAGTTTGGTAAGGCAGCGCTTCACGGCAACAACAAGGATATTCCGCCCGTTCGCCCCCGGCTCTGCCGGGGGGGGTGGTTGCGCAAACAGCGACCATTGTTGTTCCACCGCGGGCAGAACCCGGGGCTAACGGCCGGACGCCCCACACTCCGGACACACACGCCGGGAACTTCCTAGCTCGCGGGGAGCGTTCGCAGATCTGGCCCGGTCACTTTCTCTTCTTGTCAGTAACGCCGCCGATGAAGCACGCGATTAAGCCAATGATCAATCCAGCTCCAAAACCAGGGAAGACCCAATACCAGCGCGACGTATCCCAGTAAGCGATGTCCCAGTAAGCGATTTCCCCGTAGGCGATGAAGGCAATCAAGAACCCGAGGATGCCCCACCAGACAGCGCGTTTCCCCGGATACCACGCGTGCATCGCGGCTGACCTGGCGCGTGCACCCCTAGACTGACCGGGTATAGCCTCCTTAAGAACGGTTGTACCACACTCTGGGCACGCATCATGATCCATGTGGCGCACGTCATAGCCGCACTTGATGCAGCGTCCGTGCTCGCGGCGTATGTAGCGGCGCAGGGTGAACTGGCCAAGTGTGACCAACCACAGTAGCACCGCATAGAACAGCGTGTTGATTGCGAAGCCGCGCCAGATCAAACCGATCGGCAAGATAAGTTGGTTTGGCAGGAACGACCAATCAACTAGCCACCCCCGCTCCAGCTTATCCCAGGGATATACACGTGGATTGTTCGGCAGTCCGAGAAAGCGAAGAGGATCCGACTTATTCAACCGCGACCACATTGAAGCAACGGGCCAGCCGCTCGCAGATTCCTGCCAGCTGACGGGCCCTCCGCCCAGATCATTTCGATCCGGGATCCGACTCCACTTCTCGATCAGTGAGCCGGGTTCTTCCAATCGTTCATCCCACTCCATCACGATCAGCGCTACGATCGACTCGATCCTGAAATAGCCAGGCCGGTCCACTCGGTACACGTCCCAAACATAGTCGTCTTCGAGTCGTGCAGCGCCAAACCGCATGTTCCAGTTGTCCGTTTGCTCCGCCACTATCATGGCACACCCCCACGCCACGGCGACGTTGAGTATCGCGCCGAGGATCAGGAATAGCACGAGCTTGGTAAGGCGGCGTTTCACGCGATGTAAGGATACTCCGGTCAGAGCCGGGCTGTCCTCAGCCCGAGTGGCCTCCTTCGATAGGCGACGGCGTTCTCCGCGGATTTTCATCCGCGGCTATTACGAACATGCTCAAGTCGATGCCGCCAAGGACAAAACCCCGCGTTGGCGGGGTGTTATCCAAGTGGCGATGGGCGGACTCGAACCGCCGACCTAGGGTTTATGAATCCCTCGCTCTAGCCGACTGAGCTACATCGCCTGGAGGTTTGGCATATCGCCCAGCAGTCTACGCCCGACCCTATTTCGGTCAAGCCAGACGAACGCCGCCCACGCGCTTCGTGCGGACGATCGGCACCTCCGGCGCTTTGGCGTTATTCGGCGCCGCCGGCGTACGCAACCATCGGCTCAACCGCGACGACGCTTCGCCTCTCAAATCAGGATTCGCGAACTTGATCGCATTCGCCACCAGCCCCATGAACATCGGATGCGGATCAAGCGGCCGACTCGTCAGCTCTGGATGAAACTGTGCGGCGATAAAGTACGGATGCGCATCGGCCCCAAGCTCCAGCACCTGCATGATCGGATACTTCGGATGCCGGCCGGAGAATCGCAACCCGCCCGCCCCGAGTCGATCGATGTACTCCGGCTCAACTTCAAACCGATGACGGAATCGCTGCCGAATCATCTTCGAAGCGCCGGGTTCAAAGAGGAACGCCGCCAATGAATCGTCTTCGATCAGCACGTCCTGCGCCCCGAGGCGCATCGTTCCGCCGAGCCCTTCGATTTTTTTCTGCTCAGGTAGCTCGGCAATCACCGGATCGGGACAGTTCGCGTTGAACTCGGTCGAGTCGGCGCCGGTCAGTCCCAGTACCGTGCGCGCATATTCGATCACGGCAACCTGAAAGCCGAGGCAGATACCCAGGTAGGGCACACCGTGCGTGCGCACGTATTGCACGCAGGCGATCTTCCCCTCCACCCCGCGCTCGCCGAACCCACCGGGAACGATGATTGCATGAACATCCGCCAGGCGCTGCGCTGCATTGGTGGCAGTGATGTCCGAGGTGTCGATCCATCGCACGTCAACCTCAGCGGAAAGATGCGTCGAGGCGTGCTCAAGGGCGCGATCGATCGAGGCGTAGGCATCACGAACGGTCGTGTATTTACCGGTGATGCCGATCGTGATCTTGTGTTTGCGCGGCGCGAGGATCTTGTCGTTGAACTCGGCCCAGCGCCGCCGCGCACGGTCTTCACGGACCGCATCCACACGATCGTGCAAATCAAGTATCGACAACACTTCCCGATCAAGCCCTTCGGTGCGCATCGCTTCGGGCACGGTGTAGATCGATTCTCGATCGTGCATCGAAAAAACGCGCTTCATCGGCACGTTGGAGTACATGGCGATCTTCTCGCGCACCGTCTCGGTGACGGGATTATGGGCGCGGCAGGCGATGATGTGTGGTTGAATCCCCGCTTCCATCAAGCGCTTGATGCCGAGCTGCGCGGCCTTGGACTTCTGCTCGCCGAGGATGTGCGGCTCGATGATGTAGGTCAAAGCGACGAAGCAGGTCGAGCCGGGCCCTTCCTCGAAGGCGAGTTCACGCAGCGCCTCGATATAGAAACTGTTTTCGTAATCGCCCGCCGTGCCGCCGACTTCGATGAAAACGACATCGACCGGCCCGCCCTTCGGTCCGCCGGTCATCGCCAGCTCGCGCAGGCGCAGCTTCACCTGGCCGGTCACGTGGGGGATCATCTGAACGTCCCGGCCGAGGAATCCGCCCTCGCGCTCCCGCTGAAGGATGTCCGCATAGATCTGGCCGGAGGTGACGAAATTACGCCGCGAAAGGTTCTGATCGAGCACGCGCTCGTAGGTGCCGAGGTCCATGTCGCATTCGGTGCCGTCATCGAGCACAAAGACCTCGCCGTGGCGGAAGGGGTTGAGCGTGCCCGAATCGATGTTGAGATAGCCCTCCATCTTGATGGGGGCGATGTCCAGGGCCTTGTCCTTGAGCAGCTTGGCCAGGGAGGAGCTGAAGATTCCCTTGCCCAGCCCCGACATCACGGTGCCGATGACCGCGACGAACCGGTGCCGACCACGCTGATAGCCGTCAGGAATAGGGGAATGGAACTCGGTGGTTTCCCCACTGTGGCCGAACTGCCGCAGGAAGCCGCCGCCGGAGTCCTCGTGGGATGATGGGTAGTGAACCAGGGTGGGCATTCCCAATCGTACCGCGCCGAGGCACGCGACGAAAGCCCCTCCCGGCGGCGATCCGGCTGACCGTTCATGTGGGCACGCCGCCGCGGTACACTTTGGGCCAAAGGAGATGCCAAGATGAGTGATCGAATGATGAGGCAAGGCCTGCTGAGGCTGAGCGCGATCGTCGGTATTGCGGCCCTATGCCCGGCGGCCATGGCGGACGATCTCGGCGGGTCCGAGGCCTGCCTGGCTGGGAAGCTGCAACGCGCCGACTGGGTTCAGTCCTCCAAGGCCTTGGACGAAGCGACCGGCCGGGACCTTCGGCACTTCCCGCCTGACCGCGTCGTGGATTACCTCCACATGAAGCTCCAGATGCGCTTCGACGATCTGGACGACATGCGGTTCACGGCCACCGAGACGCTGCGCTTCGAGCCGATCGGGACCGCGGCCTGGGCGATCACGCTGGACGCGGTCGGGTTGGATATCACCGCCGTCACGCTCGATAACAGCGCCGTGGAGCATTACCAAGACGACGAGACGCTGACCCTGCGCTTCGATCCGCCGTTACCGCCCGGGCAGCCGCAGGAGATCGTGATCGAGTACGTCTGCGATCACCCATATACCGGGCTGTTCTTCACGCCTTCGTCGCCACAGGCTCCTCATTACACAGCCCAGGTTCACTCACACGGCCAGCCCGAGACCAATCGTCATTGGTTCGTCAGTCATGACTTTCCCAACGAGCGGATGACCACCGAGCTGATCGTGGACGTGCCCAGCGGTTTGGAGGTTTCGAGCAACGGCCGGCTCGTTTCGCGCCGTGATGACGGTCGCCGCGCGGTTTGGCATTACCTTCAGGACAAGCCGCACGTCAGCTATCTCGTGTCGCTGATCATCGGCCAGTTCGAGATCGTCGAGATCCCGCATTCGCGCGTGCCGATGCAGGTGTGGGTGCCGCAGGGAAAGGCCGACCAGGTCATGCAGACCTATGGGCGCACCGGCGAGATGATCGACCTGTTCGAGAAGCGGCTCGGCGTACCGTATCCGTGGGATCGCTACGACCAGCTCCTGACGAAGAACTTCGGCGGGGGGATGGAGAACACCTCCGTCACGACGATGTATTCCACCGCCGTCCTTGACGAAACGGCCCTGCTCGACGGCGACATCCAAGGACTCATCTCACACGAGCTTTGCCATCAATGGACCGGCGATCTGATTACCTGCAAGAGCTGGGCCCACCTTTGGCTCAACGAAGGCTGGGCCACGTACGGCGCGGCGCTGTGGTTCGAGCATCGGGACGGCGAAGACGGCTATCTCGACGCCATGCGCCGTAACTTTCGGCGGGTGACGGCGCGAGACAAGGCGGGCCAGGGGTTGCCGATGGTCTCTCCTGTTTATGAACACCCGCGCGAAACATTCCGCCGCGCTGCGAATCCCTATCCCAAGGGCGCATCGATCCTCCACATGCTGCGGCGAATGCTCGGCGAGGAACTGTTCTTCCAAGGTGTTCACTTGTATATGAACCGTCACGCGCTCGGCGTGGTCGAAACGAACGACTTTCGCTACGCGATGGAGGAAGTCTCCGGGCTTGGGCTCGAGTGGTTCTTCGAGCAGTGGTGTTACCGCCCCGGCGTGCCGGAGCTATCCGTCGATGTGCGCTACGACGGCAAGTCGCGGGAGTTGCTCGTCGATATCGAGCAGACGCAGCACATCGATGAGCAGGCGCCGGCGTACCGATTCACGCTGCCGATCTTTGTCCGCACCGATAACGAGGATCACACCTTCGATATCGAGGTGCAGCAGCAGCAGACCTCCTATCGCGCCGTACTCGATAGCCCGCCCACAATTGTCGCTGTGGATCCGTACCTGCACGTGCTGAAGAAGCTCACGGTCCAAAAGCCGCAGGCGATGTGGACGACTCAGGCGATCGAGGGGCCGAGCATCGCCGCCCGACACGCGGCGCTCCAGGCGCTGGAAGATGTCGATTCGCCCGAGACGATCGAGTTGCTGTCGTCGATCATTCGCGACGAGTCGCAACGCCATACGCTGCGCAATACCGCGCTCGATTCGCTTGCCAAGTACGGCTCGGCGCAGGCGAAGGCTCAGTTGCTTGCGATTGCCAACGATGGCGTGGCGGAGGCCCGGGTTCGGTCGTCGATCGTCGGGAAGCTCACGAAACTGGAAAAAGACGATGTCGTTGAACTTCTGGCGAACATTGCTGCGAACGACCCGAGCTATGCGACGCGCGTGGCGGCGATCGACGGTCTAGCGCATCATGAGGCTGCTGAACATGCCGATCTCATTGCCGAGCTTGCGGACTTCCCAAGTCAACACGACCAGGTTCGACAGGCGGCGCTGCGGGCATTGGCGAAATTGGACGATGCGCGTGGACTTGATCTCGGCATGAAATACGCTGCCTACGGTTACGTAGATCGAGCCCGGCCCACCGCAATCGAAACCATCGGCAAGCTCGCCGAACATGATCAGGACACGGCCGTTGAGTACCTGCTCCAGTTGCTTCACGACCCGGAACGCCGAGCGGTGCGTGCTGCCGGGGCAGCGTTAGCGAGCATCGGTGACGAGCGCGCCAAGTCGCCTCTCCAAGCGATGGCTGAATCGAACCCCGACCCACAATTGCGCGAGAGTGCCGAGAAGTGGCTCAAGGAACTCGAAGAAGCGCAGCAAGCTACATACACTGAGAATGAGACGTTCGCACCATAGACCGGCGCTCCCCACCCAATGAAAGAGACTCCCGTCCTGCTTCGTCCCTTTTCCGTCCAAGATAATATGAGCGATGAATTAAATGTTATTACAAAGAGTTATTAGAATCGTTGCATTGATCTGTGTTTGTAGTGTGCTAACCGGATGCAGTGACCATTCATCTTCGCCGACACCACTTACTTCGCCGACACCACTTACTGCTAATGAAATTGTGAGGCGGACGCTTCAAGCGTACGCCACGTGCGATACATATCAGGACAATGGTCTTACTAAGACATCGACATACGGTTTTACCAAGACTATCAGGTTTGAGACTGCCTTTAAAAGACCGAACGATTTTCGACTCGACTTGAGAGTAGAAGGTACCACTCCGAATCACGAATTCTCCTACCGTCGTGTCGTATATGCAAGCGATGAGGGAGCTTTCACTTGGTCAGATGATGCAAAATATGCGGAACTGGACGGTCCTCAAGAGAGCCTGTTAATGGCACTCGCAGGAACTGCCACGGGGGTAACTGATGCTCCCGCACTTTTGCTTCCAAATACCATCGGTGCTGAAATTTTTAACGACTCGGCCGATATGTCCGATCTTGCTCGTGGTGATGACACGACTATCGATGGCTTTCCTTGTTATCACATTCAGGGTGTTACAAGAGTCGGATCGATCTGGCTAGATATAGACAAGGAAACATTTCTAATCCGACGACAACAGGAATCCATGCTTGACAACGAGGTTCAGACAATAATCGAATACACACCTGAGATAGGGATCTCTGTTGATAGCAAGAATTTTCTTGGACCCGAATAGACATTAAGGCGTCGAGCGCAAGAACTCTGGGAGGAAAAGGGGACGGGAGTCTTTTATTGACGATGTTCCGGGGTAGTGGTATGGTGCCGGTCATGCCTCGGCGTGCGCGGTCTATTCAAGGAGGTCTGGTCTATCACGTGTTGAACCGCGCCAACGCGCGCGCGACGTTGTTTCGCAAACAAGATGATTACGCTGCGTTCGAGCGCGTCTTGGAACAAGCGCACACAAGGGTGCCGCTGCGTATTCTGGCCTACTGCGTGATGCCGAACCACTGGCACATGGTGGTCTGGCCCAAGCGAGGAGATGATCATCAGGTGTCGGAGTTCTTCCGATGGTTGACGGTCACGCACACGCAACGCTGGCACGCGCACCACCATACATCCGGTACCGGCCACTTGTATCAGGGGCGGTTCAAGACGTTTCCCGTGCAGTCGGATCAACATCTGTTCGCGGTGCTGAGATACGTCGAGCGGAACCCCCTGCGAGCGAAGCTGGTGGATCGGGCTGAAGCGTGGCGATGGTCCAGCGCGTGGCGGTACGACCAGGCCGATGAAGAGGTGCGGCAACTGCTGGCCCCGTGGCCGATCGAGCGCCCCAGAGATTGGCGCAAGCGTGTGAACCGCGCGGAAACGAAGAGCGAGCTGGAAGCGCTGCGCCGTTGTGTTCAAAGAGCGCAGCCGTACGGCAGCGAAGCGTGGTGCAGCCGGATCATCAAACGACTTGGGCTGGAGTGGACCGTTCGCCCCCGCGGAAGACCGCGCAAGACTGCTCCCATCCCCTGAAAAAGACTCCCGTCCCCTTTTTCGCGTTTTCGCGTGCGTCTTACGGCGCGGTCGGTTGGGAATCCCGATAGCGCTGCACGAACTCCTCGTACTGCTGGGGCGTGTCGATGCCGTGGGAGCTGACTTTCGCGACGGCGACGGCTATGTCGTAGCCGTGCTCCAGAACGCGCAGCTGCTCCAGCGACTCAGCCTGTTCCAACGGCGTGGCGGGGAGCGTGACGTATTTCATCAGGAAGTCGCGGCGATAGACATAGAGGCCGACGTGTTTGAGCGGTTCAACCTTCGATTCGCTGCGGTTG
>JACZXL010000178.1 GCA_022571635.1 Planctomycetota bacterium | reverse complement strand
CGAACGGAGACAGTTCCTGTCGTGGCCGCCTGAATAGCGGGAGCCGGGCTCCCGGCTCGTCCTCGCATCCAGCCTAGCGATCGCCCTCATCTTGATCGATCGCTTCACCTTCAATCGTGAGCCGCGCGGGATGGCCGTACCACGGATTTGATTTCTGCCCCGCTGGATACTTCTCTTGCAGCAACGTGGTGACATCCTGCATCGTGCCATCAGCTCCAATCCACCCGCCGACAATATCCGGGAAGTCGCCTTGGCAGTTCTCGCACTTCTTCGTGCTGTCGAATCGGATCGGGCACCAGAACGACTCGACGTTCCGCAGCATTTCCGAGGAAAGTGACCACACGCCGGTCATCCAATCGCAATACAGACACCAGATGAGGTCATAACCGACCAGCCCTCGGAACTTGTGACGTGACAGATTCACCCAATCCCGACTGCGATACTTGGGAAGTCGAACTGTCCACGTGAGGGGGGGGTAGACCAGATATTGCCCGAGGCGGATCGCCCAGAAGCCCGGCACGGCCCATGCGGTCCACCACAACGCGAAGTGATTGCGCCATCGGCCGACAATTTGATTGATCGTGGAGAAAATGCGCGGCCCTTTGCGCGCCGCCGGATGCGCCAGCTCATGCAGCGCCACCCAGAGCAGCATGGCCGAGAACTGCCCGCCGATCGCCGCACCGAGCCCGGCCCAGCCTGCAAGAATTGCTCCGACTATCGCCGGCAAGGCTGTGAAGTAAAAGACCACGACATCCAGCGCCGGGGCATGGCACAACCAATCGGAGATAGCTCGGCCAGCGCGGCCGAGCCTCGCGATGAGATGCAGAATCCCGGCTCCGAAGAGAAGGGCTGCGACCGTCGCGATGTAAACTAAAAGCGCGTTCATTTTCAAACCACCTGCACGCCTTCACGTGCCGTAAGTTGGGCGTATAGCGCAGACAAGCGCTTCGTCATCGGGCCAACGGAACCATCGCCAATCGTTCGGCCGTCAACTGTGCTGATCGTCGCGAGTTCTCCCATCGTGCCTGTGCAAAACATTTCATCAGCGCGATAGATTTCCGTTAGTGAGATTTCTTTTTCTTGATGGGGGATGTTGTTAGCTGCACAGAGTTCCAAAACCGTCGCGCGCGTGATCCCTTCCGGGCAAGCGACACAGTGCGGCGTCCTCACCACGCCTTTTTCAACAATGAAGACGTGCGTCGCGTTTGTCTCGGCGACAAAGCCGCGTACATCAAGCATCAGCGCATCGTCCGCCCCAGCCACGTTCGCTTCAATCTTCGCCAAGATCGATTGAATCAAATTGCAATGATGGATCTTGGGATCCAGACAGTCCGGCGGAAAGCGGCGAACCGAACTCGTCACGAGTGTCAAACCACTCTTGTCATAGACCGGCGGTTTGTGTTCGGCAAGGACGATCAAGGTTGGACCAGCCAGATTGAGCCGGGGGTCCATGCCGGATGTGATCTTGACGCCGCGCGTGAGCGTCAGGCGAATGTGAACGCCATCCGTCATGTTGTTGGCCGCAAGCGTCTTTTTGATCTCGTCGGTGATCTTTTCGTGTGATGGGATCTCGTCAAACGCCAAAGCCAAGGCGGAGCTGCGCAACCGATCAAGGTGTTCGTTCAACTTGAATATGCGCCCGTCATAGAGCCGCAAACCTTCCCAGACCGCGTCACCGCCTTGCACGGCCGAATCAAACGGGCTGATCCGCGCTTCATCGCGCGGGAACAATGTGCCATTGATATTGATCAGAATGTTGCGATTGGCTTCGTTGAATTGCTGCAACATCGTTAGACTCACGCTTGCAGACGGATTGTGTGAAGCCTTCGGTAAAGGGTCATGCATTCATCGTACAGCGTTTGCAGTTCCTTCGGCACTTGGTCCGGTTTGGGAACATACGGCTTGAAGCTGGTTGATTTCTCGACGGCGTCGTACCAATGCTTGGCCCAGATGCCATCCGTATCGCGCGGACCAGGCGGCCAGGTCAGCATGGAATCGGTGAACTGAACGCCGACGGCTTCGCACAGTCGTGTCAGTACTTCGCGCGGATGCTCCAACACATCCTGCGCATCAACGACCGGGGGCGTCGAGCCTTGCTTGGAGACGAGCTCGAATATCTCAATCTGTTGGGGCAGCCCCGTATCGTCGATTGTCGGATTCGGCACATTCTTGATCAGCGAAGTCAGCATCTCGCGCGGATCGCGAATCAAGAAGCAATTGGTGACGTCATCGAGCCAGGCGCGGTCGATCTGGGGCAGTAAGTGATGGGCCATGTGCTTTTGATAGAAAACGGACTTTTCATGGGGGATAGGCCCGGTCAGCCAGTCGATCACCTTGCGCCAATCCGTTTCGTGATGCTCGATCACCTCTTGGGCCCCCGGGTGGTCCTTGCCGGTCACCTTGAGGTAGTGTGCATACAGTGGCTCATCACAGACGACGGTGTCCGCGCGGTTTCCCCACGACCGCATCATGGCGGTTGAGATCGTGCGAGGGCCGGACCACATGGCGATTCTGATGGTCATCGTGTCCACGAATAGCGCATGACGAAAGTCATCAGAGGATAATCGCAAAATCAGGTCCAACACGCTCGAACCGATTCGCAATGGAAGCTGAGATACTCATCCAGGGGGGCGTGCGGTCGATCGGGGCCCTGGCCCCGGCACTGGCGGGGTTGGAGGAATGCTCAGCCGAGTTGGCGGCGGCGCAGGCGGGGCTTGAGCGGGGACATTTCACCCCGGCTGAGGACGAGTTGCTCCAAACGTGGTTTGCCCGGCACCTTACCGCTCGGGCGGCCTTGCTGGAGACCATCGCCGAGCTGAAGCCGCTTGCCCGCGGTGCGCTGGATGATGTGGATGAGCAGACGCAACTGCGTTGCTTCGTTCTGGCCTACACAGCCGCCTGCTTGTTGGTTCGATCTGCGCGATACCTCGTTGGGACCTTTGCTACGGACAAAGTTGTGCAGCGCAAGCTGAACGAAGCTGAGCCGCGATTTCGGATACCGGCCAAGCAATACACGACGATCTACAAGTCGTTGACCAGCCCGAGGAATGCGTGGGAGCTGCTTCAATCGATGCGTTTTGCCGATGAGCATCGCAACGCAATCGAGCGTTTACGCGCCGATCCTCAGCTGGAGTCGGTTGTCGAGCATTTGGCCGCGTCTGAGGAATCGCTTCGAGTTGGTGTGGGCCGGTACGCCAAGGCGCGATTGCGCTATCGGTGGCATGCCCTGCGTAGACGACGGGCAACAGCGGTTCAGCGCGGGATCTTCGGCGTGGCGGAGGCGTTCGGCCGGCTTATCGCAGATATTCACAATCCGTGGCACACCAAGCGCGTGAATGCATCGGTACAATCGCAACTGGCTGAGTTACTCGTCCCCGGGGATGTCATCGTGACGCGACATGATGATGCGCTGAGCAATCTTGCGCTTCCCGGGTATTGGCCGCACGCTTCGCTGCACATCGGCTCCGCCTCGACACGCGCGCGGCTGGGCGTCCAAGTCGATCAGGATCGTGCGGCCCGATGGGTTGACCCGGTGCGCGTGTTGGAGGCGCGCAAGGACGGCGTGTTGTTCCGCGAGCTTACGGATACCCTCGCGGTTGACGCGGTGGCGGTGATCAGGCCGCAGTTGAGCCGGACCCAGCTCGCCAAGGCTCTTGCTCAGGCGATCACACACGAGGGCAAGCTGTATAACTTTGATTTTGACTTCTTCCGAGCGGATCGGCTGGTCTGTACCGAGGTCGTGTACCGCGCATACGACGGCATTGGTCCGATGCAGTTCTCACTCACTTCCCGAGCCGGCCGGCTCACGCTCTCGGCTGAGGATCTGCTGGATATGGCCGTGGAGAGCCGCGGGTTCGAGCCGATCGCCGTGTTCGGCACCAAGGACACACCGCACGCGATCGCGACCGGCCCGGAGGCCGCCGAAGTTCTTTCGGCCAGCTACCGTTGAGCCGAACGAGTTAGGTTAGGCCGGGTGGACGCCGATCCAATCCATCTCGTCTCGACTCCCCACGACGATATCAGTTGTTTGCGGTGAGTATTCGATCACCTCGCAGGGTGGTCCGAGCGCGTTTACGCAGATCCAGCAAGACATGATCGATCGAGCTGGTCGGCATGTCGAGAACGAGCCCGATCTCTTGCGGCGTCATCTCGTCACAATATCGGAGTGACAAGACGTAGCGCTCGGTCTGCGACAGTGTATGTTTGAAACGTTTCACGAAAGAGGCTTCCTTGCCCTGCATGTCGAACCTTCCTTTGTTCGAGCTTGTCCTGAGAGATGCTTGGGGGACCCGCGCTCAGTGTGTGCTTCCGTCTATTGGCGTCATCCTCTGAGAAATGCAATCCTGCTTCCTGGCGGCGCGAGGCCGACTTAGGCGAGATCATCGCCGCTGACGGCCCGTTTGTAAAGCGCGGTTGTCTGATCGACTGATTTGTTGCGTGGCGAGTGGAGACCGATTCACGATTGTTCGGCGCATATTCGATGCGTCAGCGCAACTTCCGCCGACGACACCGCGGCGTGAGATCGACAAGGGTGAGCGCGTTTCGCGGCCCCCGACGATTGGAGAACGCGCAATTGTTGTCGCCGAATATTTTGCTAACCTGCCCATGACGGCGGACAACGGCTGCCGGTGACACGCCTTGGGACCACGGGGTGGGTGCGGGGACTGACCTGGCGTGCCGCGCCGAGCCGGTCGGAGGCGCATGTTCTGCTGCTGCTTGGGTTTGCGCACGAGCGCACCAGGTCGATCAGGCCAATATGCCTGCAACCGGCCGGCGTTTGGCCCCAAAAACCAACAGGCGGACCTATGGCACTATGGCGGCTTTCCAATACATTGCTCGCAATCAGCTGGGGGTGAAGGTCACCGGCACGCTGACCGTGGTGACCAGACAAGCGGCTCTCATCGAGCTCCAGTCGCGCGACCTCGCGCCGGTGCAGGTGCGCGAAGTCCACGCCCGGCGTCACTGGCAACGGCGCGTGTCCGCCCGCCACTTGGCGACCGTCTATCGGCAGCTCGCGGACCTACTGCGCGTCGGCATGCCCTTGCTGCGTGCGCTGCAACTGCTTGGGCGGGGTAAGTCCAATCCCCGGCTGGCGGCCGTCATGACCGCCATTGCCGACGACATCGCTGAGGGCGAACGACTGGGCGATGCCATGGCCAAGCACGAGGATGTCTTTCCTTCGATCCAGATCGCCATGATCCGGGCCGGTGAGCGAGGCGGATTTCTCGAGCAAGTGCTGGCTCGGCTCGGCTCGTTTCTCGAACAACAAGCCGACATGAGGTCAAAGGTGCTCGGCAACCTCATCTACCCGGTCGTGCTCCTGTTCGTCGGTCTGGGTATCGTCATTGCTGCACTCGTCTTTTTCGTGCCGAAGTTCAAGGATTTCTACAGCCGCATCGAGCTGCCGCTTCCCACGAAGATCCTCCTCGGCGCGTCCAGTGCGCTGACGAACCACTGGCCGCTGATCGTCCTCGGAGTAGCCGGCGTCGTGGCCGGATGCTGGTGGCTGCGGCGTCAGCCGAGCGTCCGGCGGGCGCTGGCCCGTTGGCAGCTTCGGATCCCCAGACTCGGGGCGCTGGTCAGCAGTCTGGCGGTGGCCCGGTTCACCCGGATTCTGGGCACGTTGCTGGGCAACGGCGTGCCGATGCTTCAGGCCATGCAAATCAGCCGCGACGCGGTCGGTCATGTGCTCCTGGCCGAGGCCATCGACCAAGCCCAGGACGCGGTCCGGGCGGGCGAGCCCTTAGCCAAGCCGCTGGCGGACTGCGGTATGTTCGCAGAGGACGTGGCTGAGATGATCGCGGTGGGAGAGTCGGCCAACAACCTCCCCGAGGTGCTCACGACCATTGCCGACACCCTCGAGAAGCGGATCGACCGGATGCTGAGCCTGTTCGTTCGGATGATGGAGCCGATGCTGCTTCTGGGCTTGGCGGGGGTGGTGCTGTTCATTTTCGTGGCTCTGATCGTGCCCATGCTGCAGCTCAGCGCCACCATTTGAGCACACCGCAGAAGCATCTTGAGGCGCTCCTGCCGGTACGATTGGTCAGGCGGAGGGGAAAGAATCCGCCGGCGGCGGCGACGAACCGCTGGCCACCGGTGGGCGGTATTGACCCTAGCCGCAAGGTTGGGCCGATTGAAATCAAGGGATGGCCAAGCTGTCGGGAGGACATGAACGTGATGACGACACGACAATACGACAAACACCCCAGGCGAGCGTTCACGCTCATCGAGTTGCTGATCGTGATCGCCATTTTGTTGGCGATGGGCGGTCTGGTAGTGATGAACCTCATTCCGCGCGGCGAGCAGGCCAAGGCCAACCTTCAACTCGTCCAGTTCGATCTCATTGATGGCGCGATGAAACAGTTCCGCCTCGACCTGAATCGCTGGCCGACTGAGGAAGAGGGGTTGGCGGTCCTGTGGATTCGCGAACAGCTTGAAGATGAGGAAGACTACGAGCGGTGGCGAGGGCCCTACCTGGAGAATGCCATCGTCGACGATACTTGGGGCAACGAGCTGATCTACCGCTATCCCGGCGAAATCCGCGGTGAGTCGTTTTACGACCTCATCTCGATCGGACCCGACAAGGAAGAGGACACCGACGACGACATCACCAACCACGATCGGCTGCGGGACGCGGAGGGCGAGATTGCCGAGGAGTTCGAGGACTTCACCCCCGCCGGCACCGACGACGGATCGTGACCGGCGATGCCTCGCCGCGGACTGACGCTCCTGGAGCTGCTGATTGCGATCGGCCTGGTGGTCGCCCTCGGCGCGCTGGTATTCCCCACCATGATGGGACGCCAGCGCCAGCGTACCTTCGATTCAACGATCCAGATCATCCGCGACCAGTTGCTCCTCGCCCGAGCGCATGCCCAGGCCACCGGCGTACCGGTGGAGGTGATGTATTACAGTGAGACCCCTCGCGTCGAGGCGCGGATGTTCCGACCCGAGCGCGCCGCCTCGCGCTTCGGTGACGCCGACGGCTCAGCGGCAATGCTCGATTTCCCCGAGGAGCCGGATGAAGACCTGCTGATTCCCGAAGGATGGGCCTATCGGCATCTGGCCGAGGGTGTCCAAATCACTAGGACGCCGCCGCAGGAGATTGAAGACGGTTACGACGATTCGTTCGGCTCATTCGACGACGATTTGGGCGCTTATTTCGATGACGCATCGGCATCGCTGGTTCAGGATCAGCCGCCTCGCATAATCCGCCTGGCGGTTTTTCTACCGGACGGATCGGCGCTTCTTGGCGAAGGGGTCTGGGTCGTCGATGACGACGGCCGGGCGCGAAGGATCGAAGTGAATCCTTGGACGGGTCTACCCATCTTCGACGCGACCGCGGTGAACCGTGACGCCGTTGAGGATGCTGATGATTTGGAGCTGGATGACGAGTTCGAGGAGTTTGAGCGCGACGAACAGCGCGATGATGAGGGGGTCGATTCGGAGGATGCCGAATCCATTTCGGGCGAGGACGACCGCGCGGCTGACCCGGATGAGGAGCCTGGCGAGCGGTGATCGCCATCGACCCCATTCCGAGACCGCCAAAGCGCCGCGGTGCGTTGCTGCTGGAAGTGCTGCTGTCGATCGCACTGTTTGCAGGCGCGTCGGCGTTCGCCCTCGGCGCGGCTAGGAGCGTCTTTGACGCGCTTGATCGGACCAAGCGCCAGCAGGAGGCGGTGGACATCGCGCGGTCGAAGATGGCGGAACTGGAAGCGGGATTGATCACCGTCCGCGACTTGCGCTCGGAATGGACCGGCGAGATCGGGTCCTACGAGCCGGACCTCGACTTTGACGCGCCGGGCAGCGGGCTTCGGTGGATGATCGAGGTTCAGACCTTCCCCAGCGAGTTTGGGGGACTGAATCTCGTCGAGCTGACCGTCACCGAACTGACGGACCAGTCGAGCGACGATGGTGGTTTTGTGCCGATGAGCTTCACGCTCCGCCAACTCATGCCGCCGCGCGAGGCCGAGGTCGAGGCGTATCAAGAGGACGAATTGCTCGAGGGTTTGCCGGAGGGTGAGCCGTGAGCCGACCGCCAATCAACCG
>JACZXL010000177.1 GCA_022571635.1 Planctomycetota bacterium | reverse complement strand
TTCGTCGGCATAATCCCCTACCGCCAAGCCGCGGCGTCGGTCCCTACATCGTCCAGGTCATGGGCGGCGCTGCAGTTTCAACCGGGGGTCGAGACCGCGCTCAGCCTCCAAGCGCACCAGACCGCGGCGACGACGAGAAGGGTGACGCCGCCGATGCGCTGCGGACGCCGTCCCATCCCACCGATTGACATCGCGGCGGCTACAAGCGCGAGCGTGAGGGCGGCCTCCGGTGCGTACGCCCCGAATCCATAGGCCACATGTTTGAGAGCGGCGGTGTCGCCACCGGTCACGGTTTGGACCGCCATGGGAATCAGTTGTCGCAGGGACATGAACCCCATGGCAAACAGCACACCGTAAACGGTCGCCCAGCCGCCGACTGATAGAGCTGCCGTTGTGCCGCACACGCAGGCAAAGATCGCAGTGCCCATCGCGCCGTAGGTCACCATCAGGGCGCCGCTGTACCCGGCGAGGCTCGGGTCGATCATCAGCGCCGCGACGCCTTGACCCAGCGAACACGCCATCGCTAACGCGGGCCAAAGCGTTCCGGAACCCGATGCCTTGGGCGGACCGGCGCCGGCCGGCGCCCTTTGTGGCGTGTTCAACCACAGGATTACGGCCGCGAGTGTAAAGGCACACTGCCCCACCGAAACGGTCAACTCGTGCGTCGCCGCAACCAAAAGCATCACGACGCCCGTGCTCACCCAAGTTGCCAAGAGCAGTGGACGAAGCGCCGTAATCCTCTGATCAAACTGGTTCCCGACGATCAGCGCGCAGGCCAGGGCGAACATGCCGCAGGCAACGGGTCCGCCGATTGGAATCCAGCCGAGTCCGTGGACCGAGCCGTCGATCCGACCAACCAGCAGCACCATGGGCCCGACCAGGGCAAGCGGTGCGAACACGTTGATTATGACGTTCGGATCACCGCCGACGCCGGTCGCGGTCCGCGCACCGTGTCGCAGAAGCTGCAGGCCGACGACGGCCAGCGCCGCCTGGACAAAAAGCATGACCCAAGAGAGCATCGACCGCAGTGTACCGGGCTCAGCGAACGATTGCGGGTTCGGCGCTCTCGGACTCGCTGCGCAAGCGGTGGTTCAGGATGGTGAGAATCGTGTCGGATTCCAGGTAGTTTGCCGGCGGACGGTAATAGACCTGGGCCAGCCCCTTGCGATCAACCTGGCCGACAAGTCTCAGCGTGCCCTTAGCGCCGGCCATGCGCCGTTGCAACTCCTGTGGTTGCTCCGTGGCGAAGATCACATCCTCCTCATGGAGCGTGATCGACCGGATACCGATCGCCGCCGCGAGCACGCGCAGCTGGGCCAACTGCAAGAGCGTCTGTGCGCTTGGCGGTAATGATCCATAAGCGCTGGCGAGGTCGCGCTCGACGCAGTGCAGATCCTGGATGCGCTCGGCCCGGCTGATGCGCCGATACGCTTCGAGACGCCGGATGTCGGATGGGATGTAACCCTTCGGCAGCGCCGCCGCGATGGCTAGATCAATCGTCGTGTCCAGCGAGCTCGCGCGCGATTGCTCCTTCAGATCGCTGACGGCCCGTTCGAGCAGTTGGCAATACATCTCATACCCCACCACCGCGATATGCCCGGACTGTTCAGGGCCGAGCAGATTCCCGGCGCCGCGGATCTCCAGATCACGCATCGCAATTTTGAACCCGGCCCCCAGCATCGAGAACTGCTCGATCGCCTTGAGCCGGCGCAGGGCGACTTCGCTGACGACACGATCCGGCGGTAAGATGAGGTAGCAATACGCTCGATGCTTGTATCGTCCGACGCGGCCGCGAAGCTGGTGCAGCTCCGACAGCCCGAACATGTGCGCATCGTCGATGAACATCGTGTTGGCAGTCGGGATGTCGATCCCCGACTCGATGATCGTCGTACAGACAAGAACATCCACCTCCCGGCGCATGAACTTCAGCATCACGGATTCGAGCTGCCGCGACGGCATCTGGCCGTGCCCGACCAACACGCGCGCCTCCGGAACGAGTTGCTGAACCTGATCGGCGACGGACTCGATGTTGTACACTCGATTGTGAACGTAGAACACCTGGCCGTCCCGCGCCAGCTCGCGTTCGATCGCATGTTTGACGCGCTGTGGATCGGGCGTGATGACTTCCGTGACAATGGCGCGGCGATCGAGCGGGGCCGTAGCCAGTGAGCTAATGTCGCGCAGCCCCAGCATCGCCATGTGCAGCGTTCGCGGAATCGGCGTAGCGCTGAGCGTCAGAACGTCGGCGGTCATTCTAAACTCCAAAAGGCGCTGCTTGTGCTCAACGCCGAACCGTTGCTCCTCGTCGATGATCACCAGCCCAAGGTCTGCGAAACGCACATCCTTACTGAGCAAGCGATGGGTGCCGATGATGATGTCCACCTGCCCTTTGCGCACCGCGTCCAGCAGTTGGCGTTGGTGCTTCTTCGTCTTGAAGCGGCTGATGGATTCGATGCGAAACGGATAGTCGGCGAACCGCTGTCGGAACGTACGCTCATGCTGCTCGGCGAGCACGGTGGTGGGCACGAGCAGCGCGACCTGCTTGCCGTACTCGGCGGCCTTGAACGCGGCTCGGATGGCCACTTCCGTCTTGCCGAACCCCACGTCGCCGCAGATGAGCCGGTCCATCGGCTTCGGGTCGCTCATATCGCGCTTCACCTGACCGATGGCGGTGAGCTGATCGTCCGTCTCTTCGTACGGAAACTCCGCTTCGAACTCGCGCTGCCAGGTTGTGTCGGCGGGATAGCGAATGCCCGGCATGGATTCCCGCGCCGCTTGAATGCGCAGCATCTCGGTGGCAAGATCGCGGACCGCCTCCTGCACCTTCGCCTTTTGACGGCCCCATTTGACGCCCCCAAGCCGGGAAAGCTCAGGTCGTCCTTTGAAGGACCCAATGTACTTCTGTACGAGTTCGATCTTCGAGGCCGGCACGTGCAGCTTCGCCGTGCCGGCAAACTCGAGCGTCAGAAACTCCTCCGGCGAACGACGCTGACCCTTGATGCTCTGCAACTGGATGAATCGCGCTATCCCGTGATCGCGATGGACGACGAGATCGCCCGGCTGGAGATCAAGAAACGTATCCATCGCGCGCGAGGCGCCCAGGCGGAGTCGGCGGCGAACGCTGTATCGGTGCAGCAGCTCATGATGCGGAACCAGCGCCAGCCGAGTTCCCTTTGACCCTTCCCAGATGAACCCGCGGTGCAGATACTGCGTGAATACCGCCACCGTGGCCTGAGGCGCGAATTCTGTAAGCAACTCTTTCATCCGCTGCGCCTCGCCGTCGTTCTGGCACAGCACCATCGTCTCCAAATCGTCGGCCAACTCCCCCAGTTCGACGACGGCGTCCGACGCATCTTCGGCAAACGGCGGCAACAATCGCAACGGCAGCTTGACGGTCGCCTGCGGTGTCGAGCCCGGCGAGTATTGATTGACCTCGAGCATCGCGTGGCACTGGGCGGCGAGTTGCTGGATGATCTCGGCGCACGTGAACAGGCCGCGGGCGTCCACCGCTCGATCCATGTAGCTTCGGCCTTGTTCGTTCAGTTCAATCATCTCCGCCAGGATCGCCACTGTGTCGTTCGGCAGATACGTGGACAGCGATTCGTCGGCGTCATGCAGTTCCAGCGGCTCGGCCGAGGCGCGGGCGATCTCGATCGACTCCAACTTGCGATCCGAAGCGAGGGTGTCCAGGTCGATCTCGTAGAGTGCTTCGACCTCGTTGCCGAACAGGTCGAGGCGAGCCGGGGCAGCGCCCGGGGAGAAGATGTCCACGATCCCGCCGCGGATCGTGAACTCGCCCGGGGACTCGATCGTCTCTACCCGGGCGTAGCCGGCCTCGTGCAGCCAATCGACGAACGCCGCCAGGTCGAGCGAGTCTCCGGCTTGGACAACGCGCACCAGGTGATCGAGTTGCGATACCGGCGGCACTGCTTGCATGAGGGCGTGGATGGACCCGACGGTCACCGCCGGCACCTCCTGTTCACGCAGGCGGCGCACGAGCCGAAGCCGCTCGGTCAGAAGCTCGAGATTGACATTGGACTCGCCGGGCAGCAGCTCCATGGCTGGGAACCTTGCGACGTCAACGCCCATCGCCTCGAGCTCGTCGACCGCTTCGTCCGCTTGATCCAGATGCGGCATCACCAGGAGGATGGGTCGGCCGAGACGATGCCGCAGCGCCGCCGCCAGAACGACGGTGCTGGACCCCACCACGCCTCGCGCGGCCGCAGTGTCCCCGTCCTCAAGAAGCTCGGCGAGCTTCTGGACCTGGGGTTCGGCCGCAATCCGCTTGATCCAGCTCATTCGGCCCATCCTCGACCAGCGCGCGCAGCATCAACCCCCGACCGACTTACTTGGCGGTCTGGTTTCGGATTCATGATGTGGCAATCCTAGGGGAATGCCGCCGCTGATGCTCTGGGCCAAGGTGCTTCGGTTGCCCGCAACGAAGCAATACGTGATTGGCCGCCCGCCTACAAAAAGAAAGCCCCCGGGAAACTTCCGGGGGCGAGGGGTGTATGTTTCGCGCTCAAGCGCTTCCGGGGGTCCGGGGGTGGGGGTCAATCACTAAAACGGATCGGGGCCGGGGCATATCTCTGGCGAGTGTGGGCAGAAACAACTGGGCAGAAAAGGTGTCAGGATGATTTTATTGACATGATCGCAGGACGATCCTACTCTGAGACGATGGGCCGTGCACCTCGAATTACCGTTCCGGGACTTGTCTATCACGTGTTGAATCGACGGGTGATGAGACTGACTCTATTCAACGATGATGACGACTACTTGGCATTTGAGCGTGTATTGTCTGTGTCGTTGGACCGTGTGGACGCGCCGCGGTTGTTGGCCTATTGCCTGATGCCGAATCACTGGCATCTGGTTGTGCATGCGACCAAGCGGACGAATCTGTCGAGATGGATGCAATGGACAACCGTGACGCATACCCACCGATGGCATGCCCATACGCACACGACAGGCGAAGGACCATTGTACCAAGGACGATTCAAGAGTTTTCCGGTACAAACGGATGAGCACTTTCTGAACGTATGCCGGTATGTTGAGGCGAACGCTCACCGTGCGAGATTGGTACGGCGGGCTGAGCAATGGCGATGGGGGAGCATGTGGAGTCGACGCAATCGAAAGACGCTCTTGAGTGGGCGCCTGCAGGCGTGGCCGGTGCGTCGGCCGGGCAATTGGTCGGCGCAAGTGAATCGTCGCATGGATGAATCGGATTTGCGGACGCTGCGGGAGTCAGTTGCGCGAGGTACGCCGCTTGGAGTTGACCGCTGGCGGAAGCGTATCGCGTCGCGTTTGGGTTTGAACACAACGCTCCGGCCGCGAGGCCGACCACTGAAGTCCGCCAATAAATCATCCTGACACCTTTTCTTCTCACCGACCACTGAAGTCCGCCAATAAATCATCCTGACACCTTTTCTTCTCTCACCGACCACTGAAGTCCGCCAATAAATCATCCTGACACCTTTTCTTCTTCAGGCGTCTGGAGCGCCCCGACGATCCATCCGGTGGCGCTGTCGATATCTTGAGCGCCAGCGTCCGTATAGCCCTGCGGGCGCTCAAGCGTGATCAACCCGGTGTCTTGGGTCCAGATGAAGGCCTCACCTGGACCGATCAGACAGGAGGTGTACGAGCCGACGACGGCCCCCGATTCGCTGATACCTTTACCGAAGGTTGGTGGAAAACCGAATATCTCCCCGCACCACGGCCCTTGAATGATCTGCACGTCATACGAACATGGAATCTGCGCGCAAACGACATTGGACACCGCAAGGATTCCGGCTCCCAGACCAACCATCGCTACGATTCGGCGTCTGGTGTTTCTAATACTCATGGCACATACCTCATGGCTCATGGCTAATTCTATCCCCAATTCCCAAGAAGAATCAGTAGATCAGGTACGCCGACGACACAGTTATTGTCGAGATCTGCATGGCAGTTGTCGCAATCTGCGCACCGCCCCCACGTAGTGAGCAACAGATACAGATCAACGGCGCCGATCATGCAATCGCCATCTAGATCGCCGAGTGGCGCTGCGGCGGGTATGAGTAAGAACGCCACGACTTCGCCTGCTTCGTCATGTCCGTTAGCGACAATCTCTCCTCTCTCATTGATCGCTGCGGTGCTTCCGATGACTACTGTAGATTCCCCGGAAATCAAGTCATTTAAATCCTTAGTGACACCGTCTATCCACACATACCCATGGCGGTCAGTTGGTTGATCCAGATTTACGCTGGTCCCCGTTGCATATCCTTGGTCATTGATATCCAAGCTACTGGATGTGTCATAGCCACGGATCGGATCGATAAGTGTGAATACGCCGTCATTCCACACGAATCCCGCTACGATAGTCGGTGAATCTTTCATCTCGATAACACCAAATCCGCAAACCTGTCCAATGGCATTTGTGCCCCTACCGCTGCTTGATATGCCCCCAGGAATCGGCCCGAGAAGTGTCGCTTGGCCATCCTCCCAAAGGAACCCTTCTTTCATTTCGCCGGGTTCGGCTGTCCATCCAGTTACGATTTTTCCGGCGATATCGTTAGCCCCACTCAATCCTTCGAGCCCCTCAAGATCGCTAAAACCCTCAGTTGCCGACCAGATGTAGGCGTTTTGTGGAGTGAGTTCCTCAGTTATGCTGCGCTGACCGACCACGGTTCCGGCGTTATTGATCGCCGCTGCGCCGGACCAAGCGCCGGGAACATTCACGACCGGCGGGAGAATCGTCCACTCGCCGTTGTCGTACACGAAGCCCCGATAGCCGACCTCCCAGACGTACATGCTCCCGCAGATGATGCCGGCATCGTTGATATCAGTCGGGAAGACCTCCACCACACCCTCCGGCGGATCGAGAGCCTCGAAGCCCGCCTCGGCCGTCCAGAGAAAGCCTTGGAAAAACTGCGAGATGGGGCATCGGTAGTACCCAACCACGGCGCCGTTCTCATTCAGCGAAAGGCCGGTCGTGATGACGGTCCCAAGCCCGCAGTCGATCGGAAATTGCAGCGTCGTGACCTCATACTCACATGGAATCTGCGCGGTCACAGGTCCTGCGAGAAACAGGAACTGGATCATCCCCATAGCGAGGTTGCTGAGCCTTTGCGGATTCCCGTTCTTCCTCATACCCGTACCCTCAATTCCGAAGAAATGCTCACCTAACTATACGGGCAACCCAGGAAAGATGGGGGAAAAACGAACGAAAAATGACAGGATTCTTGCGATTCGTCGCCCCCCCGCATTGCCCTGCGGGCCTTGGTTGTCACCAGAATAGGCGGCATCCAGGACCAGAATATGCGGTGCAGTGGGACGCTCCGGGGCGGGGTAATTGCCGGCGACGCACCGATCGGGTCAAGAACTTGGTCAACTTTACTACCAACTTGTTGACCAACTTTGCTACCAACTGTACGCGCAGAGTTGCGCGCGGTTTGTTTCGCGCGCTGCTTGGCTGGGCCGTGCGCGGCCGACGTCTCGCGGTCTTGCGCGTTGGTGAATCCGACGGTGAGGCTGTCATCGTTCGATCATCACCCCGTTCCTCGCGGTCAGGAGTCGACGGCCTGGGTGGGCGACGGGGCCGCTATCGTGACAGGCTCGGCATCGAGAGGCGCGATCATTGCCAGGACGGTGAGACCTGCCTTGACGCGCTGACCGACGGCGACCCGGACTGCGACTTCGGTCCGACACCCCAAGATGAGCTCGGTGCTGGAGCCGAACTTGATCATCCCGAAGCGCTGTCCCGCTTCGACCCGATCGCCGACCTTGAGCCGGCACACAATCCGCCGCGCGATCTTGCCGGCGATTTGGCGCACGCCGATCGTTTGCCCATCGTCCAACTTCAGCACGATGAGGTTCGACTCGTTCTCCGTGGCTGACTCAGGCGTGCGCGCGTCGTGGAACGCGCCGGAGGTGTGGCGAACGGAGACGACTTCACCGGCCGCGGGTGATCGGTTGATGTGAACATCCAGAACGCTCAGGAAAATGCGGATGACCGTGGCGGGTCCGCCGACGGCCTCGTGGTGATCAACGGTTTCGATCGCGCTGATCTTCCCATCAGCGGGGCAGAGCATGATTC
>JACZXL010000176.1 GCA_022571635.1 Planctomycetota bacterium | reverse complement strand
AATCTTTCCTACGGGTCGCTCGTCGTTGTGCCCGGGTTCGGCTTTGCGCTGAACAATGAGATGGACGACTTCACGACGATTCCCGGCGAAGCCAACGCCTTCGGCCTTCAGCAGTCGGACCGGAATCTTCCCGAGCCGGGGAAGCGCCCGCTGAGCAGCATGTCGCCGACCATTCTTTTGGACGATGGGCGCGTGGTGCTCGTCGCCGGGGCTAGCGGTGGACCGCGCATCATCACGGCTACGACCCAATGCATTCTCAACTGTCTGCTTTTTGACATGACGCCGGGGCAAGCGGTAGCGGCGCCGCGCTTTCACCACCAGTGGATGCCCAACGTGCTGCAGTTTGAATCCGCCTGGCCGGACCCAGCCGTGCCATCGGCGCTCCAACAACTGGGGCACGAGACTGGAACAACGCGCAGCGTCGGCGTCGTGCAGTTGATCCGCGTGACCCCGGATGGTATTCGTGCTGCCAGCGACCCCCGCAAAGGCGGCGCTCCCGCCGGGTACTAGATCGCTCCAATCAAAGGGGAAAGCGGCCCATGCGGCCGACAGGACAGGAGTGCCGAAGTTGACAAACCGCCTTCTCCGGCAGAGGATTTGGTCTGTGGAACTTGGAGAACACAGCATGATCCCCAGAACCCTCTTTCGACTGACCGTTGTAACGGCCCTGGTGTGCGTCGGATGTGAAGCCACTTACCATGCCCGCGAAACCCAACGCGGGTTGGATGGTGATCGTCTGACGGTCGGGACCGTTCAGCGTGAGATTCGCAAGGGCATGAGTTCGGCCGCAGTCGCCGAGGCCTTGGGAAGCCCTAATGTCGTCTCTACCGACGAACACGGGCGAGAGGTCTGGATATACGATAAGACCGCGACCGATGTGGTTGTGTCCGGAAGCAGTTGGTTCGTCAGTGCTGGCGCATCCTCGCGAAGCCAACGAACACTGACGATCATCATCAAGTACGACGATGACGGACGCGTGCGTGATGTTGCATACCATTCGTCTCGTTTCTGATGACCGAGGCCTACTATGTGGCGAAGTAGAATTCGTGTACTCAGTTCAAGTCTTCTCCTGGTGTTTTCGGTTTCGATCATCACTGGTTGCAGCACGACGATACCGAAGTCAGCTTTGGCGATGAACCCACAAACCGTGGAAGATCGCCAACTGCAGACTCGTCGCTTCGATACCACGAATGAGGCGGAGATTCTCTCCGCGTGCGCTGCACTACTCCAGGACCTTGGGTTCGTTCTCGACGAAAGCGAGACAAACCTCGGGCTGATCGCGGCATCAAAGGATCGCGACGCCACGGACGCAGGTCAAATTATTGGGTCTATCGCGATGGCCGTATTGTTTGGTGTTGCAACGCCCGTGGATGACTATCAGAAGATTCGAGCATCAGTTGTCACACGGCCTGTCGGTGGGGGAATCAATGTTCGGGTCACGTTTCAACGGGTTGTATGGAACACCCGCGGCCAGGTATCACGATTGGAGAGACTCGACGAACCAGAGATGTACGAGGGCTTCTTCGAGAAACTTTCGAAGGCCGTCTTCTTGGAGGCGCACGAAATATGAAGCGTGCTCAAGTCAACCTGATCGTCTCTGTACTGCTCCTATTGGCGTTCGTCGTCGGCTGCCAATCATCCAAGAAGCAACTTCTGGCCACCGGTGAGAGCCAGGTACAACTTCGGAGCATTCAATCACGGGCATTCGACACAACCGACAGGAAGAAGATGCTTCGCACGATCATGGCGACCCTGCAGGATCTGGGATTCGTCATCGATAACGCTGATGAAACCCTCGGATCTGTGAGTGCCACGAAGCTGGACCGATATGCCCTCCGAATGACCGTCACCATTCGACCTCGCGGGCAGACGCAGATGTTGGTTCGTGCAAACGCTCAGTACCAGATGCGTGCTGTTGAAGACCCTGAACCGTATCAGCAATTCTTCGATGCGCTGGGGAAAGCCATGTTCCTTACCGCGCACGAAGTAGACTGACGGTCTGAGTTCCTCATTCTTGCTCGTCTGAGAGACTGCTCTCTCGTCGAGTGAATGTTCGATGTGGACTCTATCATCGGCGAACAACTGCTTCGTAAGAGCGTCCCGGAACAAGGCCCACGATGCAGCGGCTACGACCTCGCCGCGGCGCCGCGCGAACGGCACGTTCTCCATCCGCACTGCGCGCTACGCTCGCCGCGCAAAACGACAGTCCCGGCTGGAACCTCGGCACAATTCATGCGAAGGTCCCAGCCGGAACGGATCAAGTCAAGGTCCAAAGCCTGGCGCTAGTTGCGCGAGAGAACCTCCAGGATATAGTCGTTCACAAGCGACACCGGTCCCCAGCCGCCCAGCAGGGCGAGAAGGTCCTTGACCCCGACGCTGCCGTCGCCATCGAAATCTGCGGGGTGGCCGGGGTTCTTGCCCCAGGCGCCGAGCAGTATGAGCAGGTCCTTGACGCCGACTGTCCCATCGTCGTCGAGGTCGAACGGCGAGGAATTCGGGCCTGCCTCCAAGATGGTGATGCGGATCGTGTAGTCGCCGGCGGCAAGATCGTTCACCTGCATCGCTTCCTCGATGCCCAATCCGCCGCGGTCGGAGCTGCCTACCACGCCGCCGCCGGGGTTGAGCAACTCCAATAGATAATCGTCGGGTCCATTGAGCACGATGGACATGAACGCGCCGGAACCGATGCCGCCGGCCAGGTAAAGATCGACTTCAGCGTCGAGGGCATGCCCGAGCACCGCGAGGGGGTCCACGTTATACACCGGCGGCAGGATGCGCGGCGTTCCCTCCGGAAGATCGTTCTCGTCCGACTCGTTGGAGGCGACGTTCTCGAACAGGTGCTCCTTGGACCAACCGCCGAGGAAGATGTCCGCATCGCCGTCGCCATTGGAGTCGAAGACGGCCACATGCCAACCGCGATGGATACTGGTGTTGGGGAATTCGTCGCCGGGGGTCCAGTCGATGAACGAGATACGGCCTTCGACGGTGGTGTTGCGGAGGACGGTGGGCCGACTATTAGCGCCGCTCTGGGCGCCGACCACGATGTCAACTCGGCCGTCGTCGTTCAGGTCGGCGACGGTCGCCTTGCGCGACACGCGCCCGGTCACCGCGGGCGGCAAGTTCGGCGTCATGATGAACACAGCCTTATTGTTGGCGTCGTTACCGGTATTCCGGAAAATACGATCCGCCGCGCCGACCCGGTTGCTCCAATAGAAGTCCATGTCGCCGTCATTGTCGAAGTCACCGGGCTCCATGGAGTTCTCGTTCGAGCCGGGCGTTCCAAGAGATTGCTGACTCCCGGCATACGAATAGTCACCGACGCCGCTGCCGTTGCCGTTGTTATTGTTGTAGTACAGCTTGTTAGCCCCAAAGATAGCCCAGTTCGAAATCAGAAGGTCGAGCGAACCGTCGCCGTTCATGTCCGCAGCAGCGACATCCACCGTGTAATCGCTATCAACGGGCACGTGCGAGCCGGTCACTTGCGTAAAGAACCCGGGTTTGTTGTTCCGGTTGAAGTACATCGTGTCTTGCGAGGGGCCGGGATAGTTGCCCACATACAGATCCCAGTCGCCGTCCATATCGGCGTCGATGGACACGCCGCTGCACGCAGCCCCGCCCGTGCCGTTCCCGAGGCGATTGATCCCCTCCTCCGTGTAATGGCTGAACACGCCGCCGGGGTGCTGGTTGATGTAGATTTTCGTCCGACCGGGATCGCCGGCGGTGTTGTTGTCGTTGACGATGATGATGTCAAGCCAGCCGTCGCCGTCGTAGTCACGGAAGAACGCGTTGCGCGAAACGTCGGGGCTGCTGAAGCCGGGGATGACCGGATTGCCGCTGACCTCGTTGAACACGCCGGCATCGTTTCGATAGAGCTTGTTCTTGCGCTGGCCGAAGTCGGAGTGCGCGTTGGCGACGACGACATCCAGATCGCCGTCGTTGTCGAAATCGCCGAAGTCCACTTCCTTCTCATTGCTGGGGCTCTCCGAGACGGTCCAGACGATACGGTCGCTGGTGACGTTGGCGAAATTCAGGGTGTTCGGCAAATGGTCGGCGGATGCGCCGGGGGTCGCCGCGACGATGAGCAAAACGACAAACGAGGGTGAGCGGTGCATGGCAATCTCTCCAACCGTTGATTCGCCCGATGCCGGCCCCGTCCTAGGGCAAGGATAGAAGCCGCAACCAGTGGGCGTGGGCCGTGGGCGTCGAGAATAGGATAGCGGCTCCGGTCCTCTTCGAGAACCACTTCTTCATATTTTCGAGGCCGAGCTCCCTGGATAGGTCTCTTGAAGGCCCCATTGCGCCAGGGGGAGATCGTATCGGACTACGCCCTCAGCCATTAGCCGCAGCCGCCGGGCGTCGCAGATCCAAGCCTCCAAATCGGTCCCGAGCCCCAGTTACTCAGCAAGATCAGCAGGTCGGCCACACCGACGGTGCAGTCGCCATCGAGGTCAGCCGGGCAATCCTTGCAATCGGCGCACGGTCTCCAAGAGCCAAGGAGAACGAGCAGATCACCCGCGTTTCACCCGGCGCACAGACTCTTCCCAGCCTTTCGAGCCTCTAATACGAATCCCAATTGATTCACAGGCATTGCCCGGGTGCCATGCTTCATTCCCGACGCGTCGGGATGAAGCATGCTTTGCCCTATCGCGTCAAAGTATGGCACCCGCCCACGGATCAATTGCAATGCGTATAAGCCTTCCCTCGATACCTCGATACCTCGATACCTCGATACTTCGATGCCGTCGCCGCGCAGGGTCAAGCCCTGCGGTGCAACCGAACGGCCATGCCTTGAGGGCACGATGGCGCGATGCCTTGATGCCTCCGGTCTATCCGCAATTGGCGAGAAGGATCAGCAGGTCCGTTGCGCCAATTGATCCATCGCCGTGTTGCTTCGGCGAAGAAGGTGGGCAAGCAAAGGAGCGATGTGCGTAGCGCCGAGCTACTGTGGCGACGCGGGAATCTTGCAGCAGCCGGCGGAGCCCTTCACCAGCCCGCAGCTTTCGCACCGCAGTTGACCGGGTTGGCAGCACTGGGCCTCACCCTTGATGTGCCCGCAGGCAAGGCACACGGCGACCGGCTCCGTCGAGTCCTTCTCGATGCGGCAACACCCGGGCGATCCCTTGGCCAGACCGCACGCTGCACACAGCGCTTGGTCCGCTTGGCAGCAAACCGCTGTTCCCTTGAACTGCCCGCAGCTCGTGCAGAGCGCCAGGGCGCCGGGCGAGACTTGGGCCATCTCCGGCTGTGTCGAAACTTGGGCCATCTCCGGCTGCGTCGTCGCTTCTTCGGTTGACTTGCACCCGACTTGAATCAGGCTGATCAACACCACAGTGAGAGCAAGAGAGAAACATCTCGATAGGATCTTCCGCATCGTTTGATCTCCTATTGGGCCTGTAAAACGCAGCCACCGACACCCGGCGCTGGTTCACGGCATCCTGGGCGTAGTGTACCGCGCGGCGAACGACAGTTCTCGACCGAAGGGTGGAGCCGGCCCGGCGGCCCGCCGCGGTACACTACGTCACATGGACATGAATCGTGAGCGGTGGGCTTATATTCAAGAATACTCGCGGGAAGTATTCGGCCGGCAGGATGCCCACCTGGCCGGGCTCATGGACGAGGCGGTCGAGATCGGCCTGCCCAACATCGCGGTGAGCGCCGATGTCGGTCGACTGCTGATGATCCTCACATCGATGACGCGCGGTCAACTGGCGATCGAATTGGGCACGCTCGGCGGCTACTCGGGTATCTGGATCGCCCGCGGCCTCAAGCCCGGGGGTCGACTCATCACGATCGAGCCCGAGCCGGCGCACGCCGACTTCGCCAAGGTGCAGTTTGAACGCGCCGGGGTCGATGATCGGATCGAGATGCGTTGCGGAGCGGCGCTCGATGTATTGCCGAAGCTTGCCCAAGAGCTCGATCCGAACTCGGTCGACGTGGTCTTCATCGATGCCGTCAAGACCGAGTATCCGGACTACTGGGAGATGGTTCGCCCCATGATCGCAGCGGGAGGGTTGGTGCTTGCAGACAACGTCTTGGGCTCCGGGTCGTGGTCGATCGATGACGAGGCCCAGCCGCAACGAGCGGCGGTCGATCGGTTCAACCGTCTGGTTGCGGATGATCCTGATTTCGAAGCCGCGGTCGTGCCGCTGCGCAACGGTGTCTTGGTCGGACGGCGAATCAACTAGTGCGCAAGAAAGCCCACGGCGTGCACGCCGTGGGCTTTCTTGGATGGCGTACTATATCGGTGACCCGGCCCGTCAGTCGATCCCCACCACGTAGCGCACGAACCGTTTGATCGTGACGCCCTGCGGCAGGAGGCTCTTCACCGGCGTCTTCCCCGAAGGATCCTTGATATACATCTGATTCAGCAGTGTGGTTTGCTGCAGATACTTTCGCACTTTGCCTTCGGCGATCTTCGCTGCAATCTCATCGGGTTTGCCGGACTCTTTCGCCGCTTGGAGTGCTTCGGTTTTGATCCGCTCAATGGTTTCGGCGGGAACGTCGTTTTCGTCGATCGCGATTGGAGGCGGAACGTGCGCGACGATGTGCATGCAGACGCCGGTGAGGACTTCATCTTCGGCACTGCCCTCGATCTGCAGCAGGGCAGCCTTCTTGCCGTTGTGGTGAACGTAGCGTCCGAATGCGCCGCCCTCGATCTTCTCGCCGCGAGCGAAGCTGGCGTTCTCGCCGGTGGTGATCCGAATGGTATCGACGAGCGTGTCGATCTGTTCACTCGCGGCAATGGGACCAGCCGGGAGCGTGAGCGCTGCTTTGGCGATGTCCCCAACGGCGGCTACGAATTGATCATTGCGGGCCGTGAAGTCGGTCTCGGTGCGAAGTTCAACAATCGCGGCGGATGATCCGTCAATGACGATCCCGATACGTCCCTCGGCGGCAGGGCGCTCGGTGCGCTTGTCCATCTTGCCCTTGAGTTTCGCTCGAAGCCACTCCTCGGCTGCATCCATATCGCCATCGCAGGCCCCAAGCGCTTTCTTACAGTCCATCATCCCCAGGCCCGTCTTTTGCCTCAGGGCCATGACGTCTTTGGCGGAGAAGTTCGCTTGCACGGTGTCCATCGTATCAATCCTCGCGTCGTTTGGGGTATGTCGATATCCGGGTCTGCCCGGAGCGTGAAGTTGAGTCGTCGGTTCGTGGTGCTCAGCGCCGTCGATGTGGCGAGGGGCCGCCCGCCGGCGCGCCGCGCACCGTCTGCCCCTACGGCGCCGCGTTCGGTTTGGCCGCTTCCGGGGCTGCTGGCGCTGATGCCGGTTCGGCGGCGCCGGTTGGCTGAGTCGGCGCGGCGACCGTTTCGGTTTCCGGGGCGGGGGTCGAGGGCTCGGCGGCGCGGAACATGGCACGGGATGAGCGGCGACGCGGAGAATCATCATCCGTCGCCGGCGTTAGCGCCTGCTCCTTTTCAGACGGACGAGACATCTTCCCCTGTCTCACCGCCTCACACAGCTCGCGCATGATGACGTCGATCGAACGCATTGAATCATCATTGCCGGGAATTGGGATGTCCACCAGATCAGGGTCGCCGTCGCTGTCGACGAGGGCGATCGTGGGAATCCCCAAGCCGCGGGCCTCCCGCAGGGCGTTGACCTCCCGCCCAACGTCAATGATCACCAGGGCCCCGGGGAGTTTGTTCATGTTGCGAATGCCCTGGAGGTTGCGGGTAATCTTGCGCTTCTCACGCTGGAGTTGTGAGGCCATCTTTTTGGAGTAGTTCTCGATCTCGCCGGATTCGACGAGTTGCTCCAGCTCCTCCAGCCGCTTGAGCCGCTCGCGGATCGTACGGTGATTGGTCAACGTGCCGCCCAGCCAGCGCTCCACGACGTAGGGCATGCCGACGTCGATCGCGTACTTCTCCACGGCTGCGCGGGCTTGTCGCTTCGTCCCCACAAAGCAGACATCCTTGCCTTCCGAGACAACGCGTTGGATGTATTTCTTACCCAGCAGCAGCCCACGGAGGGTTTGCCGGATGTCGATGATGTGAATTCGGTTGCGAACCCCGAAGAGGTACGGCTTCATCTTCGGGTTCCAGTTGCTGCGGCGCTGACCGAAGTGAATTCCCGCGGTGATCAGATCCCTGACGAGTGATGCCATGGCCATACCTCAAGCAGCGACACCGGCGGACCGGTCAGTGGGGCCGGCCGAGGCCGGGC
>JACZXL010000008.1 GCA_022571635.1 Planctomycetota bacterium | reverse complement strand
TACCGGGGCCGGGGAGTATGGGCGGGTGGTTGATCTGGAGTTTGCCGAAGACCAGCCCGAGCATGATGTGATTGCGACGCTATGGGCTCGGGCCAAGGTCGAGCAGATCATGAATCGGGACTTGGCTGCGGCGCAGCAGATCAACTTCTTCCCCGCTGATCTGAAACAGCAACTTGTTGCGCTGGGTGAAGAGTTTCAGATCATGACGCAGTACACGAGCTTCGTCGCGGTCGAGAAATCGCGCTTAACGATTGACGGGAAGCCCGTGCTGGTCACGGTGCCGATCGAGATGCCATCGGGTATGTCGTACGAGGGCATCTTCGGCGGGTTGATCGAGGACGCGGTGGGTCGAGAGACCCACCTCGGTGCGAAGTTGAGTTTGATGGGCGTCGATACGCTCGGCTCTGTCGAAGGCGATGAGATCGATGACGACGAGCGGCTGCGGGCGATTGTGAACGGAGTGTCAAAGGAGGAGGTACGCCTGACTAAACAGCTTCACTATGCCGGCGATTCCAAGGTTGCCGAGAAGCTCAAGGACGCCCTGGAACGGCTCGACGCTTCGCAACAATCAGCGCCGGGTTACCTGAGCACAACCTCAACGGAGGCCGCTGCCGGCGTCGCGGCAACACCTACTCTTCCACCCGGACCGCTGCCTGTCGGCGCAACCGAGCGGCAACTCGGGAATTGGGTGGATCAGCGCAAACAAGCCAGTACCGATACTCGGTTAGGTCGCGGCGTTACACGCCAGCCGCCTGCAAACAGTCCGAACATCCCCGGCCGACGCGCGCGTGCTAAAGGCGCCCCGCTACTCGATCTTAATGGTGCTTTGAATCAGCCTCGCAAAGCCGGCCGCGGCGTTGCCGCAGCGCCAGGCGCAGGTGGTGGCGGTGGTTTCGGTGGAGGTGGCGGTCTTGGTAGACGTGGTTCGATATTTGGCGATCCGGCTGACTCGGCAGATCGGCTGACCGAACAGGAACCAGGGCACGAACTGATCGACATCGTAGGCGAGATGGTGCACCCAGACCGTTGGGACTTCAACGGGGGCGCCTGGCTGGGTGCCCGCGAAAGTAACGGATCAATCATTATCGAGGCGCTGGTGGACACTCCAGAGGCAAGAATCGCCGCTTCCCAAGCACGTGAGTTTCTTGCAAGACTCGGCGATCGCATACCGAGTGCACAGCCATACGTGGCTCGGGATGCTACAAACCGTCAGCCATCCGACGAAGAGGTACATACTCGGTTGCAAAGGCAGGAACTACTACTTGCCCCTTCGCTTGGATCGTTGGGAGAGGCTATCGGTGCTGTGCGTCAAGCGAGCGGTCTAATCATGTTCGTTGATTGGGAAGCGCTCGACATCTGGCCGGAGAGCAAGGTCGTCGTTCCATCAGAGAAACTGACTATAGATCGGCTGCTCGAGAACCTTCTCGGGCAGGTTGGCCAAGACGGAGACCATCCGTTCTATGTTGTCCGCGACGGTGTGGTACTCATCTTGTCTCCTGAGTGGTCTGGTCGGTTGGCAGCACCAGTGTACCTTTACAACGTTCACGACTTATTGCGCCTGGACGATCCGGATGTCGAACCAAGCTGGCAAAGCATTCGGGATCTCATCGACCTGCTGCTGGAGACAATCGAACCTGAGAACTGGATTGAAAACGGCGGTGAACTAGGAACTATTCGATATCTCGACGGGCATTTGATTATCCGGCATACACCGCAGAATCATCGCCGCGTCGAGAACGTGCTCAACCGAACGAGGCTCACTTTGGGTCTACCGTTGCGAAATGAACTTGCATCGACCCAAACGGATCAGGAGATCAAACGCGACCTCACCAACCTCCGCGCACTTCGTAGAGTTGCCGGTTTGGATGGTGACGAGAAAAGCGATGCGCTCGCTCTGCTCAACGCACGCTTGCAGCATGTGCTAGAGGTTAGTCTGTATGAATTGCTAATTGATCCGCGTACGGAGGACACCCGGGCGGTGGACAGCCCGGCTCGCCAAGAGGAGCCGCTGCTGGTGAGTGTGCTTGCGACGAGTGTGGATGACGATGTTCTGAGCGCTTTGCAACAAGCGGGACTGACCGTCAAGGCGAAGCCGACAAGCGGATCGTTTGTGGTCGGTGAAACTTCCACGGATAGACTCGTTGATCTGGCGCTATTGCAAGCGGTGCGCCGCATCGAACCGGCGCGACTTTCTCCGACGCCCAACTGACCAACGCGGTGCGACACTGCTTTGATATCGCTGCATAACACCCGCAGAAGCCCACGGGCTTCAGTGGTTGTTTCAGCTTCGTCTCAGCTAGTCTTCGAGCATCACCAAGGCGATCATGATGACAAAGATGAGAATCCACTTTACGAATTCCCGTCATCGTCGTCGTCGATTTTCCCAAACGCGGCGCAGCTGGTCTCGTTGGAAATGACGACCACACTCGGGATAGATGCCACGTACGCTGTGCGAGAGGTCGTAAGCGCACTCGGGGCAGCGTATGGCGGCGTCCGAGATGTCGGCGCGCTCAATCATCGGTGTGGTCGATCATAGGAGCATCGCGCGCGATACGTTCCCGGAAATGGCGTAGGGTCCGCTGTGCGGACCGTTCCTTTACGATGATGAAGAAACCCACGGATTGCTATCCGTGGGCGTCGGCCATCCACCCGCCGCGTTGGGTTTGTCTACTCGGTCCAATAGTCCGTTACGATGCCGTCGGTCACTTCGATGTAGGCGGTTGAGATACGTGATTCGTCCTTGCCGCCGGCGAAGAGGAACAGCACGGTTCCGCCGGAGTGCTCGGTTGTCCGATGCTCGTACCTGAGAATCGCGACGTTGGGCTGCCCCTTCACTTCCGTCCGCTCGGTCGGCTCGCCCAGTGTGGCGATCACCCACGCCTCTGTGGTCGTTCCCAGCTCAAGTCGATCGAGCGTGGTCGGCGTGACTTTGACACCGCTCTCGTGATACGAGCTGCCGGTGACGACCAGGCACCCGGTTGTCATAACGGCAAAGGCAACGGCCATGAGTCCCATCAACATTCGTCGAATCATGGTGGATCCTCCTCAGATAGGTTTCAACGGAAGGTCATTGTCAAACAAGCCGCCCCGGCCGAGTTCCATATTCCACAGAACCGCGATCCAGGCGTATGGACACCGCATGGGCGATTCCTCCCTCTTCATACCACCGGCGAGTGGGAGGCGTTACACCGGCCGGGTAGGCTATTGGAGATGAATCTCTACACCCGCACCGGTGACGACGGCACGACCGGGCTCTTCGGCGGCGATCGCGTGAGCAAGGATCACCCACGAATTGCGGCCTTTGGAAGTGTCGATGAGCTCAACGCTTGCGTCGGCCTGGCGGCGGCGGCTTGCGGGGCAGCCGATCCATATGAATCGCAACTACTCGATTTGTTCCGCGAGCTTCAGAGCAGGTTGTTTGATGTCGGCGCCGACCTGGCCGCCCCGATGGGGTCCAAGCACGAAGACAAGATCAAGCGAATTGACGGCAACGACGTGAAGCAGGTCGAAACGTGGATCGACGAGATCGACGCTGAGAACGAACCCATGAAGTGCTTCGTCCTGCCCGGTGGAACGGAACTCGCCGCACGGCTGCACCTGGCCCGAACGGTCTGCCGTCGAGCCGAGCGCGAGGTCATCGCCCTGGCTCGTGCCGGGCCGGTGAACGAGCAGTTGCGCATCTATCTGAACCGCATCAGCGATCTATTGTTCGCCATGGCCCGCCGCGCCAACAAGCAAGCCGGCGTCGCCGACGTACCGTGGACGGGCCAATGACTTCGCCGCAGACCCACGTCGTCACCGGCGCTTTCGGGTACACCGGGAAATACATTGCACAACGTCTACTCGATGCCGGCCATGCCGTGCGCACACTGACCAACTCGCCGCAGCGCACGAATCCCTTCGGCTCGCGGGTTGCGGTGCATCCCTACAACTTCGACGATCCGCCGAAGCTCGTCGCCGCGCTTGAGGGTGCTGATGTTCTTTACAACACCTATTGGGTGCGATTCACTCACACGTTGTTCAAGCAGGCCGATGCCGTCGACAATACGCTCACGCTGTTTGAGGCGGCAAAAAAAGCCGGGGTGAAGCGCATCGTCCACGTCAGCATTACCAATCCGTCGGACGATTCCCCTTTGGAATACTTCAGCGGCAAGGCGCGACTCGAACGCGCGCTGATTGAAAGCGGCCTTTCCTACGCGATTCTCCGCCCGGCCGTACTCTTCGGCCACGAGGACATCCTCATCAACAACATCGCGTGGATGCTGCGCAAACTGCCGATCTTCGGCGTGTTCGGCAACGGCCGATACCGCTTGCAACCAATGTACGTTGAAGACTTCGCCGACCTGGCCGTACACCAGGCAGCACAATCACCCAACGTCATCATTGACGCCATCGGACCGGAGACGTTCACGTTCCGGGTATTGGTCAAGACAATCGCCCAGGCCATCGGCGTGCGCAGGCTCATCGTTCCCGTACCACCGGCGCTGGGATTCGCGCTCGGTTGGCTGCTGGGCAGAATCAAAGGCGATGTCATCATCACCCGCGAAGAGATCCGCGGCTTGATGGACGACTTGCTCTATGTTGATTCGCCCCCGGCCGGAAGCACGAAGCTCAGCCACTGGGCGCAGCAGCACGCAGACGACCTTGGCAAGCACTACGCCAACGAGCTGGCCCGGCGAATCGATCGCCGCGCCGCCTACGAGCAGTTGTGACCGACCCTCTGCCCTGACTCCTAATTCCTGACCCCTGACCCCTGACCCCTGACTCCTGACTCCTGCCCCCAATCCTGACCCCGAGCTCCATTTGCCTGACCCGCCTGCGGCCTCTACGCTGGCCATTCAAGGCGATCCAGGAGAGGCATTTCATGGCCATCAAAGTGGGCATCAACGGTTTCGGACGCATCGGCCGGCTTGTCTTTCGGGCCGGCATCCAGCAGGGCGGCATCGAGTTTCCCGCCGTCAACGACCTCGTGCCCGCGGACGGCCTGGCCTATCTGCTGCGATACGACTCCACGCACGGGCGGTTCGATCGGCCGGTCGCCGTCGAGTCCGCTGGATTCACCTGCGACGGCACACTGACCAAATGCCTCAGCGTCAAGGACCCGGCCGAGCTGCCTTGGCGCGAGCTCGGCGTCGATTACGTGCTCGAATCGACCGGCCTGTTCACGGACTACGACGGCGCGAGCAAGCACCTCACCGCCGGGGCCAAGCGCGTCGTTATCTCCGCGCCGTCGAAGTCCCCCGACCAAATCCCGACCTTCGCTTACAAAGTCAACCACGACAAGTACAACCCCGCGACCGACACCGTCATCTCTAACGCTTCGTGCACGACCAATTGCCTCGCACCCCTGGCGAAGGTTATCAACGACTCATTCGGGTTCGAAGAAGGCTTGATGACCACGATCCACGCGGTGACGGCCGCGCAGCCCACGCAGGACGGTCCTTCGCGCAAGGATTGGCGCGGCGGGCGCAACGCCTACGCCAACATCATCCCCGCCAGCACCGGCGCGGCCAAGGCCGTGGGACTGTGTATCCCCGAGCTGAAAGGCAAGCTCACGGGCATGGCGTTCCGCGTGCCGGTGATTGACGTTTCGTGCGTCGATCTGACTTTCCGCACCGAAAAGCCGACGAGCCTCGCGGACATCAACGCCGCGATGAAAGCCGCCGCTGAAGGTCCGATGCAGGGCGTGCTCGCGTACACCGAGGAGGCGGTGGTCTCCAGTGACTTCATCGGCGACCCGCATTCGAGCATCTACGATGCCGGGGCTGCGATCGAATTGTCGGATCGCTTTTTCAAGGTCATCTCGTGGTACGACAACGAGATGGGGTACGCCTGCCGATGCCTGGACATGATCCGCATGATGGCCCAGCAGGACGGCGTCTCGTAAACACACATCCCCCGACGCCCACGGATTCCAATCCGTGGTTGTCGTGCTCACTCCAGCGCTGCCGCGCCGCTGATCACTTCCATCAGCTCGGTGGTGATTTTCGCCTGACGCGCGCGATTGTATGTGCGTCGCAGCGTTTTGCGGACGTCGCCGGCGTTCTCGGTAGCCGCTTTCATCGCCACCATGCGCATGATCTGCTCGCTGACGGCAGCGTCGAGAAAAGCCTGATACAGCGCGGTCTTCACCGTCAGCGGCAGCAGGTCGTCTAGTATCTCATCGCTTGACGGGCTGAAGTCATACAGCGCGGCAGCGGACGGCGCTTCGGCCGATTCTGGTTCGTCCGGCTTGAGCGGCAGAAGCTGCACAAGCTCCGCCACCTGCCGGGCATTTGTGATGAACCGCATGTAGGCGACGCGGATGGCGTCGTACTTGCCTTCGCTGAACTGGCGGATATAGCGATGCGCCAGTTGGTCGATCTGTTCGTAGCTCGGTTTATCGCCGACGGTATGGCGCTGCGAGATGGGGACCCGCTGAAACCGGAAGAATCCCACCGCCTTCCTGCCCGAGGTTTCCAGATCAAGACTGAGGCTGCGCTGTTTGAGCTGGCGAACGTGGGCCATCGCCGTCCGCAGTACGTTGGCGTTGAACGCACCGCAGAACCCGCGGTCGGAGCTGATGACGAGCAGGAGCTCGCGTTTGGGCGACTCGGCCGGACCGTCCACCAGCGGGTGCTGGAGATCGCCCGCGGCGGCGACAACCTCGCCCACGAGTTGCTGCACTTTCTGTGAATAGGGCTGGGCGGCCTTGGCCCGCTGCACCGCGGTGGTGAACTTCACGGTGGCGATCATCTGCATCGTCTTGGTGATGCGCTCGATGGTGCCAACGGCGGTGATGCGCCTGCGGATTACTCTGATCTGGGCCATGGGGCGGATAGTGTAGCGAGGAAGCCGACGGCGTCCAAGAGGTTTTGCGCGGGAGACAAGGTGGGCCGCTTCCGGGGGAGATCGGGCTCGGGGATCCCGATCGAATCGGGACGGCTCGCTGGGTTAGGCAAGAATCAGGCCGTCGTAGGACAGGGCCATACGCTCCGGCAGCTTCTGATCGAGGTCCCCATGGGAGATGTCGTGGGTCATGTGGATGAAGTAGGTCTGCTGGGCGTCGATGTGCTCAGCCGTCTCGATCGCCTCATCGACACTCATATGGGTTGGGTGTTTCCGGTAGCGCAGCATGTCCAGGATCAGCGTGCGCAAACCCGTGAGCTTCGGCCAGGTCTCCGGCGGCACGCTCGAAACGTCCGTGCAATAGGCGAGGGGCAGAGGGCCCGGCTGATCCTCAGCCACCTGACCGCGGCGATCCAACGCTTCGATGCGGAATCCCAGGATAGGCAGCCGCCCGTGCAACAGCCGCAGCGGCGTCCACCGCACGCCGTGCAGATCAAGCGACCGCTCCGGGCCGATCACCTGGGGGATCAATGTCGCCACGAACGAATCGTTGATGTTTTTTTCTTTCTCGAAGATGTGGCGATAGACACGGTGCAGATGCTCGAAGGTATGCGGCTCAGCGTACACGGTGATCGGTTTTTCCATGACCGCGTTGAAGCGGCGCACGTCGTCCAACCCGAAGGTGTGATCGACGTGATTGTGGGTATAGATGATGCCATCACAGCGCGCGAGTTTGTGCCGCAGCACTTGCTCGCGCAGATCGGGTGAGGTATCGACCAGGACGATGCGCTGCTCGCCGTGGGGATCGGTGAATTGAATGCATGCAGCCGGTCGAGTGCGCCGATCGCGCGGATCATCTGATGTACAAACGTCGCAGTCACAGCCGATGACGGGCACCCCGGCCGAGGTCCCCGAGCCGAGGATGATGAACCGGATGTCGCGCACGGCAGCGTCGGTCATGATCGTGAGATCGTAGTCTCTCATCGCCGCGGGTGAATACCCACGGAGCTACGAGGTCGCGTTGTCGTCTTGGCCCGAAACTCCCGTGATGCGAATCAACGTCGGCATGGTCAATCCTTGCAACAGTAAACTGACGAGCACGACGCCGAAGATCACGGGGACGAGAAAATCGCGCAACGGCGATTCGGGCAGGCCCAACACCAGGGCCAGAGGGATCGCCCCTTTGAGCCCAGCCCACAGCACAACGTGCTTCCAACCGCGGGGCCAATGTCGGCCGAAGGTATACGCGATTGTGTACACCATCGCGGCCCGTGCGACGAGACTGGCCGCGAACGTGCAGACGACAGCGAGCAGCACCATCGGCTCGATCAGTCGGTGCACGCCGCCTTCGATGAATTGCAGCTCGATCCCGATCAACAGGAACACGAGCGAGTTGACGATGAAGTCGATCGACTCCCAAAAGGTTTCGATGGTTTCGGCAGTTCGTTTGCTCATCGCCAGTCGGCTGCCGTAGTTGCCCATAATGAGTCCAGCGACAACGACCGCGATCACGCCCGAACCGTGCAATCGCTCAGCGGTGATGAATGTCCCCCACACGAGAACGATGGTGATGGCGTTTTCCAGGACGTGATCGTCAAGGCGCCGCAGCAGCCAGAACGCGACCAACCCCAGGGCGAGTCCGACCACGACGCCGAGGCCGACGACTTGCAGGAAGGTGATGATGCCGGCGACGATCGACCACGACTCCTCATCGCTAGTGCCATGTGCGCCGGAGGCAATTGAGATCACAATCGCGGCGCGGAGAATGAGAAACAGCACGACGCCCGTGCCATCATTGAACAGGCTTTCGCCTTCAACGAGCGTTTTGAGAGGTTGAGGGGCGTTGGCGGTCTTGAACGTCGCAATGACCGAGATGGGGTCGGTCGGAGCGAGCATCGCGCCGAACAGGAGGGCCGGCAACAACACGCCGTGGATATTGGTGACCTTTTCCGGAAGGAAGAACTGCACGGCAAGAGCCACCGCAACCGTGCTGAGGATCACACCGGGAATGGCCAAGGCCGCCACCGGAATGGCCTTGCGCTGAAGGTGTCCGAGGTCAAGATGCAGCCCAGCTTGGAAGAGCAACGGGGGAAGAAACAAGACGAGCACGAGCTCCTCGGTGATTTTCAGGTCCTGTGGCGCTGCCCCCAGTAGCGCAACCACCAGCCCCGCCAGCACCAGTGCGATCGTGTAGGGAATCTTCACAAATTTTGTCAGCACACCAACGGTCGTTGCAAACCCCAGCAGAGCGACGAACATCCCCACCGTATCGGAGACCAGGCCGTGCTCGCCGTTCGCCGCCAGAAGCATCGGTGTCATGCCGCACAGCATATCGTCAGCGGCGCCACGATGAATCGTTGGCGTCTGAAGTGCGATCGGCCGTCTACACTCAACCCATGGTCGTCCCGGTTCGAGCCGTGCTTGTGGGCGTTGCGGTCATCTCGGCGGCGGCCGGCGGCGCGCTGTGGCTCGGGCGGGGCCCCGGCGTGTTGGTGTGGTTCCTTCTCTTATGCAGCGTGATCGGCTTGATCGTGGCACGAATGGGCCCGCGGGGTGGGACGGCCCGCCTCGAGGAGCCGGACGATGTAAGCCAACTGTCCGCGGAACGACGTCATCAACTCGTACGGGGCACGAGCATGCACCTGCGGGACATGCGCTATCGCTACTCGGTGCGAGCTGAGCATCACGAGCTGGGCGATCGCGAATGCTTCAACGCCGAGGTCAACCACATACACCTGGGATTCGTGCCGGTGATGATCACTGATAACGCGACGGACAAGCAGGGACATGGTTTCGTCGCGTTTGTCTATGACGGCTGGCGCTGGCGCGGCCCGGGGCTGCCGTGCCCGGGCGGGCGGGAGCGCGCGCTTCAGCACGCCCAACACTGCGTTTCACCGCTGGACGAATCGGACGAGCCTACATCGTAATACGAATCACAGTTGACCCGCAGGCGGGTGCCATGCTTTGACCCTTTTAGGGCAAAGCATGCTTCATCCCGACGCGTCGGGAATGAAGCATGGTGCCCGGTCAACGCCTGAGGATTACTTAGGATTCGTATAAGAACACCGACGACTCCGCTTCGCTCCGCTGTCGGTGGCACCCCAAGCGACGCACAGCACCGGTGCCACTCACAGCGAGTCTTTTCCGGCGCGCCGGGATGCGTGCTTCGGCGTCTCTGCGTAATAGGCTTCGCCATTGATCCGCAGGCGGGTGCCATGCTTTGACCCTTTTAGGGCAAAGCATGCTTCATCCCGACGCGTCGGGAATGAAGCATGGCACCCGCGAAACGCACGAGAATTATTTGGGATTCGTATCAGACGCTTTCACGTCATACTTCGGCCGGCGCTGTGGATTGCATCGCCTCGCGCAGTCGGTGGATGACTTGATCAGGCTGATCGGCGCCGCATACCGCCGACGAGACCGCCACGCCCTGTACGCCCAGGTCAACCAGGCGGTCGATGTTGTCCGGCGAGATGCCGCCGATGGCCACATGCGGCAGCTTGTTCCAGGCGAGGTATCGGCGCAGATAGTCAGGCCCGACGATCGTGTCCTTGCGCTTGGTGGTCGTGGGAAACATCGGCCCAACGCCACAGTAATCCGCCCCATCGCGCAGCGCCTGCTCAGCTTCGCTGAGCGCCGACGTGCTGACGCCGACGATGAGTTGCCGGCCGACGATCTTCCTCACTTCAGTGCACGGCAAATCAGTTTGGCCAAGATGTACGCCGTCGGCTGAGGCCAGCAGCGCGATGTCGGGTCGATCGTTGATGATGACGGTCGTCCGGGGCGCCGCCATCTGGACGAACAACCGGGCCCGCCTCAGCAATTCGCCGTCATCCAGCTCCTTCTCCCGAAGTTGTATGCAATCCGGTCCTGCGTCTGCAATGAGCTGCGCGACTTCACGCCAATCGCGATCACCGCACAACTTCTCGGAGAAGATCACGCAGATTTGCCATTGCCGGGCACGCCCCGAGCCGAGCGCTCGGTTGAGGCGATGCTCCAGGTCGTAGCCGCGATAGCGCAGCGTCTGGATGGATGCGGCGAAACCGGCGTCGATCGTTTTCCCATATTCCTCCAGGACGCGCATCGCTTCGCCCAGGCGTTTGCCGGCCGCGATCACGACCTCGGCGGTGGAGGACCGGGTTCGTTCGGCGGGCGTGCTGATCTGGGTCCCAACGTCGCCGGGCGTGTCTCGATTCAGGTCGAGGTTGTCGAGTCGCCGAAACGCCTCGGACAGATCGTGGCGAAGCTCCTTGAGGGCGGTCGTGAGGTCGGCATCGCCCAGGTGGAAGCGCGCCGCCTCCTCCATGACCCGCAGTGCCTCACGCGCCCGGTTGGCGTTGGCGTCGAGGATTCTTGCTGTAAAGGACACGCGAGAATGGTAGGGCCGTCGGCGAGACTTGCCCCGCTTACGCTGTGGCCGCGTCGGGCACGGATGTAGCTGGGTTTTCACCGCGCTCGATGGCCAGGATCTTCCTGACTCGTCGTTCATGCCGGCCGCCGTCGAAGGGTGTCGCAAGCCAGACATCGACGATCTCGGCCAAGTCATCGTGCGCCGTGATCTCGCTGCCGAGACAGAGCACGTTGGCGTCGTTGTGTCGTCGGCTGCGCTCGGCGTTGGCTTTGTCGTAGACCAGGGCGGCCCGGATGCCGGCGACCTTGTTCGCGGCAATGGTGACGCCGATGCCGTTGCTGCAAATGAGAATACCGCGATCGGCGTCACCGTCGGCGACGGCGCGGCCCACGAGATACGCGCTGTCCGGATAGTCGCACGACTCGCCGCTGCATTCGCCGAGGACGGTCGCCTCGTGGCTTGCGGACTGTAGATGCGTGATCAGGCTGCGACCCGCCTCGATTCCACGATGATCAGTCCCCAGCGCGATCTTCATCGCCAAGCACTCCCTTGAGCCGCGGCGGGATCAACTGCATGAACCGCTCAGCCAGCGAATCATACGCGCCCTGGTCCGACCCGAGCGGATCCTCGATGTCCGCGTCGGGATCGAGGCGGGTGATTTTGTCGTCGCCGTCGTCATCGCCGAGCAGGCCCTGTGCGGCGGCGACATGCCCCGAGGTCATGCAGAAGACGACGTCCGCCTGGCGAATCATGTCCGCGGTCAACGGTTTGGAGACACTGTCATGTTCGATCCCTCGGGCGGCCAGTGCGGCGACGGTCTCCGCGGTGGGACGGAGGCCGTTGGCGGCCGAGGTCCCAGCCGAGGCGATGAAGACGTCGGGCCGGTCGCCGAGCAGGCCGCGGTCGATCCAATGCCGCGCGATCGCCTCCGCCATGGGGCTGCGGCACGTGTTTCCGCTGCATACGAAGAGGACTGCCTGCATAGAACGTGGTCTGGCTCGAGCTCCTACGGTCCGTAGGGCTTGATCCTACCGCGCCCCGGCCGAGCCGGTTGACGGCCGAAGATTCGCCCCCGTCGCCGGGGAGGCTTCTGTCACATTTGGCTCGTCTGAGGTACAGTAGTGGCGAGGCCCGAGGTCAGCCGACCGATCGGTGCTGGGAGATCGCCAGGTGGAGTTCGTCGCCTACGACGAAGTCATGGAATTGTTGCGGGTGCACGGCGTCCACGAGGTCGCCGATAGTGACGGCTTGGTGTGCCTGGAACTAGCCGGGAACCAAGAGGTCGTCCATCTGCACCTGGCGGGCGAGAACAGTGAGATTGTGCCCCGGGAGGGCGCCCGCGTTCTTCAGGTGGATACGCAGTGTCTAGCCGGGGCGGTCGCGCAGATCATCCACAAGCTGCACCTGAGCCAGGTCCTGCTCATTCCTGTGGCCAAATGGCGCAACATCTTCGATGCCGTCGCCTTCAGCCTGGCGGACAACGAGGACTGGCAGGCGGTGGACACCGCCGCCACCGTCGAGCTGAACTCGCGCGATCCGCTGTTGTGCGAACCGGGCGACTTCCACACGATCAACGCGCTGATGGAGGCGCTGCTCAAGGATGCCGAACGTCCCGAGCAGGGCCTTCATGTCACCACGACCGCCGCGCCGGTCATGGTTGAGCTCGTGCCCAATGGGGCCATCCGCATCAGCGTGGGCAACGCGGTGTTGGCCGATGAGGTGGTCGAGACGTTCAACCGGTAGCGCCGACCAAGGCCCCCCCGGGACGACGCTTAGGTTGCAGCAGCCAAGCCGATTGACCGATAAGCTTCCGGGAGGCGTGCCCAAGGACCGAACCGTGACCGCAGCTCGGCCGGCGGGTCGAGCGAAACAGCCAAGCAAGGACGGATTGATGCAAGTGTTGCTTGACGAGAACGTGTGCGACGTGGTTGCCGGCACCGTGGCCGAGGCGATCGCGGCCTGCGCCACCCTCGCCCAAGCCCAAGGCCGGCTCATCGTGGACGTTCACGTGGATGGCACCCGATGGTCCGAACAGCAACTCGAATCTTCCGAGCGCCAGACGGCCACCGCCGAGATCGTCGAGCTGACGACCGCCGATCCGAGCCAGTTGGTGCTTCAGACGTTCGATGACGCGGCCGAGGCCCTGACCGACGCCGACGAACTTCAACACGAAGCGGCTGAGCTGCTCCAGTCGGATCAGCGAACGATCTGTATGGACAAGCTGGGCGAAGCGCTGTCGATCTGGCTCACGGTCCAGCAGGCGATCGTCAAAGGATCGCAGGTCGTGGGATTGAAGCTCGACGATATCACCGTGGACGGGACGCCGATTGTCACCTCCATCACTCGACTCAACGAGCAGTTGCAGATGCTGCGCACGGCCCTGGAGCAGGAGGATCAGATCGCCCTGGCCGACGCGCTGCTCTACGAGTTTCCCGACGTCGTCCGCGAGTGGCGTGGGATTCTCCAGCACCTGCGGACGATGGTCGAGCAAGAGACCGAGTAACGATGTCTCCCGCCACTACCGCGCGGAAGATTGATGACCTGCTGAGCAAGGCCGAAAAGTCGCTCAGGCGCAAGCGTTACTTCGAAGCCGAACGGATGGCGGGCGAGGCGTTGCTCCTCGCCAGGCAGGAGCGTGACTACCAGCGCATGGCGACGATCATTCCGCCGCTTCAGAAAGCGAGGCAGGGGCGGCTGGCGCTGGCCGTGGACATCGGCGGGGTGACGATCCTGAACGCACCATTCACCGAGGGCGACGAGATCGAGCCCGGGGCCTATCTCGTTCGACCGCCGATGGTCGGGGTCGACGGGCGACGATTCCGCTTGGCCGCTTTCGCCCTTGAAGTGCCGGTCGCCGTGGTGTGCCACGAGCCGATCACCCAGCTGGGACTCTGCCCCCTCGTCGCGCTCAGCGGCAACGTCGTGGTGCGCACAAAGATCGATCCGCCCGCTGATCCGGACCACCCGGACCTACCGTGGCTTCTGGAGGCGATGCAAGCCTTAGGCGACTGGGCCATAGAGAGTATGGATACGCAGTTAGCGCCTGAACGGTACATCGACGAGCTGCTGTCGCGGATTGACGCCATCCCCGAACACGACGGCCTGCACGAATGCCTTGTGGAGGCCTGCCGCCGCGAAGCCGAAGCGGCAGCGGCGCAGCCGGCCGGCGGCGGCCGTAAACGCAAAGCCAAGCCGTGACACGCCGCGCCAAACGCCCCGGCCCGCGGCGCTGGCCGTGGCTCGTGGCCGGCGTCGTCCTTGTCGCGCTCATCATCGCTGACCAAAACGGATTGCTGCTGGTTCCCAAGATCGATGATTTGGCAGCCTACGACGGTATTCACGCCAAGGTCATTCGCGTTATTGACGGCGATACGATCGAAATCGATCGACCCGATGCGCTCAGGGATCGACCGGTGACGCGCATCAGACTCTGGGGACTGGACTGCCCCGAGACGGCCAAGCCCGATCGCCCCGCCGAGCCGTTCGCCAAAGAGGCAACCGAGCTGGCGCGAAGCCTGGCCGCCGATCAGACCGTCACGCTGCGTTTGGAGTCACACCGGACGCGGGGCACGTTCGGGCGAGTACTCGCCCACGTCCAGTTGCCCGACGGCTCGAGCATCAACGAGGCGATTCTCTCGGCAGGTCTTGCCGTCGCCGATGAGCGTTGGCCGCATTCGTTACTGGGTCGGTACGCGCAACTGGAGCGCGCCGCGAAGCGTCAGCGTCTCGGCATCTGGTCGCACCAAGACGACAGCCCTACCTCAAACAACTAGCCGCAACAAACCCGTTTGGCGGGTGACGCGTCCCGACCGCACCTGTCCCGATTCCATCGGGATCGGGATCCCTCCCTTCGTGCCTTCTTCTCCCTCTCCCCCTTGATGCCTCGATGCCTTCTTCCTGATGTCGAAGCGTAGCGGAGATCCCGATTCCATCGGGGCCTTCTTCGCCCTACCCCCAGTTTCCCAGCAGGATCAGCAGATCTTTCACGCCGACTGTGCAGTCATCATCTAGATCGGCCGGGCAATCATTGCAATCATCGCACGGACCCCACGAGCCGAGCAGAATGAGTAGATCTTTCACACCGACCGTGCCATCGCCATCAAGATCGCCAACCGTTTGATTCGGCTTCGGGTGCGCGTATAGAAACTCGACGACCTGACGGCTGAAGTCGTTGACAAGGTTCGGGATGTGACTTCCGCCGACGATTGTCCAGAGTTGGGCTGAACCACCCGGCGCACAGTCCGTGTCGTACGTTGTGATCACCGTCTCATTGCCGGGGACACCAGCGTCGATATCGATCGGCTTGGCCAAATCATCGCCAACGATCGCGCATCCGTCGTACGCCGCCCAGGTCTCAACCGTCTGTACCGCACCGGGGTAGCAGTTCACCAAACAGCCGCCGCCGTAGAATATGGTCGTGTCGACCGTGCCATGAATCTGAAGAATATGCACCGGCTCGGTGGGCGAACAGTCCGTTGGATCAAGGAACGTAGCGCCCGCGAGGCTGACGATCGCCGCCACGATGTCGCTGTGATCACACGCCATTCGATAGGACATGAACCCGCCGTTGGAATGCCCAACGATATAAACCCTTCGATCGTCAACATTCAGTTGCAAACGTATCTCTTCGATCAATGCTCGCAGATACCCCGAATCATCGGTAGCGCCGCCGGAGAAGTCGCAGCAGGCGTCGGTTCCGTTCCAGTATTGGTTACCCATCGGGTCCACCAAACCGTCCGGATATAGATAGATGTATCCGAACTCGTCTGCGATCGGAGCAAACTGCATGTAGCCTTCCTGCGTTTGGCCGGTGGCGCCATAGCCATGCAGCAACATCACCAGCGGCGTCGGCGTGTCGGGATCGTACGAGGCCGGCACGCGAACAAGCACCGGCCCACGCCCGAGATCGATGAATATTTCACCGGCATCGGCGATCGCGGCCGGCACTGGGCACAACGACCAAAGAACAAGCACGCACACAACAGCGCGGCATCCGCTGATCCTTCGATTTAGGGTCATCCGCTGTCTCCGGGACAAAGCCGATCCTGAGAACCGACTCTTATCGTACAGCTTGTCCCGGGTGAATCTAGCCCCAATTCCCAAGAAGGATAAGCAGATCTTTCACGCCGACGGTGCAGTCGCCGTCTAAATCGGCGAGGCAATCATTGCAATCATCGCACGGACCCCATGCGCCGAGCAGTATCAGCAGGTCTTTCACACCGACAGAGCCGTCCCCGTCGATATCGCCGGGCGTTTCATCGTCCACGGGTTCGCCCGCGATCACAGACGCCGCGCCGAAGAGGTTGTCAGCCTCCGAGCCGATGGCTGAGACGAGGAAGTCCAGGGCGCCGTCGCCGTTGAGATCGCCGAACGGGACCGCATCAATGCCGAAGAGGAAATTATCTTCAGTTGCGGTGAACTGGCGAATGAGCGAACCGTCAGCGCCTGAATAGAGCGATGCGCGTCCTGAATTCAGGCCGCCGCTGTCGGTGGAAGCTCCGCCGATGAGGAGATCCGCCTGGCCGTCGCCGTCGACATCTTCGATCATTCTTCCGGAGCCGAAAGAGGAGCCCTTGGGTCCGTTGATGGTCATGATCTCGGTCCCGTCGATGCCCGAAAAGATGCGAACCCTATTCTGGGTTTTTTCGCCCATGAAGATATCGTTGATCCCGTCGCCGTTGTAGTCCTTGCCGGACTCAATGCGATCGCCGGTAAGGGGAAAGCCGAGATCAACATTCTCAATTGAGTACAGCAACGTTGCGCCGCCCTTTGCGTAGCTGAAGACCTGGATGCGCCCCGGTCCGGTTTGGTCGTAGCGGGAGCCGATGGCCAGTTCGTCGCCGGGTTTGCCGTCGATGTCTCCTAGGAACGCGAGTCCCGTACCAAACCGATACTGTCGCCGAAACGGCGCCGTGATCGACTGGATCAGCGAGAAGTCATCAGCTGAGTGGATGAATACTTCTCCGCCGGTCTGGACCGGCCAGCCGACACTGGTGGCGCTGAACACGAGATCCTCAACGCCATCGCCGTTGAAGTCGCCCTGTGTGGCAAGAGCGTATCCGAAGGAGCTTTCCCCAACGGCGTCGAGCATTGAATGGAGGATCACTCCGTCAGCGCCGGAGAAGATGTATACCTGGGTGATGTCTTGGAAGGCGAACGGCGATCCGGCGACGACTTCATCGACGCCGTCGCCGTTGATGTCGTCAATGACCCCAAGCGAAAAGCCTGTAATGGCGGAGGGTTCTGTTTCGCAAAAGCTCCAGATCTCCGAGCCGTCGGCGCCGGAGTACACGGTGATCCCGCCCCTGAAGCTGCCCTTGAACGCACGCGCCACGGCGAAGTCGGTTACGCCGTCGCCGTTGGCGTCGCTGAGCGGAGTCACGTACCAGCCGAAGAAGTCTCCGTGTTCATCGCTCTGAGCCATGACGAGAATGTCCAGGTCCTCGACAAACTGGGCCGTCGCGACGCCAGTACAGGCCAGGAGCGATGCAAAGCACAAGGCAGCGATCTTTCCGTGTTTCATTGTGTCGTCTACTTTCTTGTTTTTCTGTACGAATCTGATGGCGAGACAAACGGTGAAGACGCTGATCTAGCCCCAATTCCCAAGAAGGATCAGCAGATCTTTTACGCCTACGGAGCAGTCGTCGTCGAGATCGGCCGGACAGTCATTGCAATCGGCGCACAGCCCCCACGAGCCGAGCAGTATCAGCAGGTCTTTCACACCGACAGAGCCGTCCCCGTCAATGTCGCCCGGGGTTTGCGGGTCTGGGATGCCGGCCATTACCAACACTTGCCCCAATCCCCCCGCGGCGCCCATCGCGCTGACCACGTAGTCGATCGCCCCGTCACCATTGAGATCGCCCACGGGCGCTGCGTCCGCACCAAAGCCCATGTCTGCAACCGTCGGCGTTATGGTCCTGAGGAGTGAGCCGTCTGCGCCAGAGTAGAAGAACACACGTCCCGCAAGATCACCTCCAGTAGCGTCGCTCTTGGCTCCAATGAACAGGTCAGGGACACCGTCGCCATCGATGTCGTCGATCATTCGGCCGCTACCGAACGAATTGTTCTCTTCAGACTGGATTGTGAGAATGACCGAACCATCCGCCCCCGAGAACACGCGCGCTCGGTTGAGTCTGCGCTCACCGAGGTAAATATCCGGCGTGCCGTCTTGGTCGTAATCGCGTCCTGCGTCGATCCGTTCGGATTCGAGCGGTATACCCTGGTCGATATCGTTAATCGTGAACTCATGCACCGGTTGCTTTCCATCGTAGGAGAAGACATGGATGCGACCTGGCGGATCAAACTGAAAGAGACGATCACCGATGGCCAGGTCGTCGCGGCCGTCTTTGTTGACATCGCCAATGAACGCGATTCCCGTTCCGAATCCGAACGCCGGCAGGATCGGCGGATCGATTACGCAGATAAGCGTCAGATCGTCACCGGAGTGTACAAACACTCGACCGATGCCCTTGGGGTCGCCCTTCTCGACGCCAATACCGCTGAACACCAAATCGGGAACTCCGTCGCCGTTAAAATCGCCGCCCGCAGCGACACTGTGTCCATACGAGTCGAACTCTACTGGACCGGCAAATGTGTGAATGATTGCGCCGGTCGCGCCCGAAAAGACGAGAAGCCGTCCGCCCGGCAGGCCCGGATTCCAAGGTCCTCCGGCAACGATCTCATCAACGCCGTCGCCGTCTACATCATTCATTCGATCAAGCGAGAAGCCGAGGATCGCTGATGCAGTAGGAATGGTGTAGCTCCATATCTGTGACCCATCAGCTCCAGAGTGAACAGAAATCCTGCCTCGAAAACTGCCGCCGAAAGGCGCCGCCACGGCGAAGTCGTCGACACCGTCACCGTCGGCATCGTCTGCCGAAGTCACGAGCCATCCAAACAGCGCGCCGCTCTCGAACCCCTGTGCGGTGGCGAGCACTTCGCACTCCTCCTCGACCCACTGCCCCGTAGCGGTTGGACCCCAACAAAGGACCGACACAAGTCCCGCGCCCAGCAATAGCCGCAGTTTGTCACTTGCACACATTTCAAGGCCTCCGTTCTTAGTTGTCAGCATCTTCGCGAGGAATGAAGATGATTTCGTGGGATAGCACTCCGCTCAACCGGCAGTCCGTGCCACGGCCGGTGTACAAACCTGCTTGCGAATCACCCCCAGTTAACGAGGAGGATCAGCAGATCAGACGCAGCAACGGTGCAATTCTCGTCGAAGTCGGCGGGGCAGGCTTTACACGCCCCCAGTTTGCCAGCAGGGCCAGCAAGCAGGTCGAGAATGCCGACGCGATGCTCATGGGCATCCACTCGCTGCCAGCAAATCCAACCTGTTGACACAGCGCGATTCTCGGTTGGGCTGACTATCGGACCCATACGGCGTCGTTACGGCGACGGATGCGTCGAAGAACTGGGAAAGTTCGATCGTACGGGTTCAGTCATCGGTGGCGTACATTTGCCATCAGACAAGCTCAAGCTCAGCAGCGCTGTGTCGGCAATGGCGACTTGGGAGATCACGGATCTCGCTAGCACAATCTTGCTCTGTAGCGCCTGATCTGAGGTCGACTCGAACTGAACAACGGGCTCGTCACGATTCCGCATCGCGGCAAGTCCTAGCACGCGACCGCATCCCGACGGTCCCCATGCGCTGGGGCCCGGGTGCAAGCAGCTTATAGCCACAGGCCGTTGGTTTCAACGATAAAATACGCTGATTGGCATGCGGGGAGGAGTGCGCCACGCATGAAAACCGGGCTGAGGATCCGCCTACGGCGGGCTCGGTGGAGATAGAAGATGGTCCGCACAGCGGACCCTACGAGTCGGTGCGCGACGATCGCATCAACATCGTGCGTGAGAGAAGACCGCGACCAGCGGTCGCGGCCTGATGGGGTGGCTCGGCGGGGGAGCATTGCGCGTAGGCGGCGCCGAGGCGGGCGGCGAACAGATCCGGGTTGTAGCTCCGATCGATTCGCGCAGCAGCGGCGGTGGAGATCGCCTCGCGGGCAAGGGTATCGTCACGCAGTTGCAGGATGCGCTGGGCGGCGCCGTTGGGATCGCCGGGTTCAAAGAGCAGACCCGTGCGACCGTCGTCGATGATGTCATGCAGCGCCTCGCAAAGCTCGGCGATCACGGGCACGCCTGCGGCCATCGCCCACAACACGGGCAGGATGTTAGGAAGCCGGCTCGGCCCAGCACTTGGGCTGAGCAACGCGCGAAATAGGCCCGGGGGTTTGCGCCCGCGGCTGTGGAACGCAGGAGGCAAAGCGTTCATCGCCGTGTTCATGAACAGTGCCGCGTCGAGACCGGGAACGATCCGCCAAGGCTCGGCGATCTTCTCGTCCACGACCAGCCGATCAGGCATGTCCAGGCTGGCAAGCCACTGTTGTGCGATTGATCGCCCATCCGAGTCGGGGTGCAGGACGACCGTGACCTCCTTTGTGCCCAGCGCAATGCGGGAAACGGCGTTGACCGCGGCGCGGGCATCGACCCAACGCGCGGGTTCGCCCAGCAGTCCGACCACAAATGTCTTTTCATGGGCACCCCAACGGGCGCGAAGCCGCAAGCGGTCTGAGAAGGCAATCACGTTGCGGTCCACGGCCGGGGCAAGAACCACAAGCCGCGATGAATCGATCCCGGCGGCTTCGAAGATGCCTCTGACGGCGGGCGATGCGCACAGCATCCGCACGCGACGGCGCTGGAGCCGGCGTATCTCCAGCGGTCCGGCGCGGCCGCCCGTGTGAGCGATGACCGGGCCGGTCAGCACTCGGCGATCCCCGGCCACAGACGCAGCCAACGCGCCGCAACCGGGCGTCCAGGCATGAAGCAGGTCGTATGTGTTCGAGGTCGATTCATAGGCCCGCAGGAACTTTCGCATCGCGTTGCGGGCCAGGGACGGACGGTTCAGCGGCGTGCCGATGCGGCCCAGCGGCTCGAGGCCGCAGCGCCCGGCCAGCGCGAGGTGGGCGCTGGTGCCGATGATGAGCACATCGTGGCGATGCTGGGGCGAGCGGGAGAGCGCGGTGGCGACAAGCCCAAGGGTACACGGGCCTCCCCCGGCCACAGCGGGGTCAATCAGGTGAAGGATCCTCACCGCCGCTGCAACCTGGAGCCAAGCTCTTGGGGGACATGCTTGTAGAACAGCTTGGCTACACGATCGCCCAGTTGCTCGGCAAGCATCTGTTCGATTTGACGGCGCCCCGAGGGTGTTCGATACAGCTCGAGGTCGATGGCTCGGGTGGTCACCGAAACCAGTTGCCAGGGCTCTACGGCGTCCGGGCCGGGGAACACGCGGGTTCGGTTCGCCACGTCGATAACCTTGACGCGACAGACAGCGGTGGCGCGCGGCGTGATACCGTCCGGTGAGCCCACAAAGCTGACCATCTCCACGTAGATCACCTGCTGGGCGTCCACGATCTCGCCGATGGCTTCAATCGGCAACAAACGGTCGTTGCGATCGCGCTGACGAGTCAGAGCCATGGCATCGCGCGGGCTGATCGTCTTGGTGAGGATCTCCTTGGCCATCAGATCGGTGCTCGCCTTGTCGGCGATGGCCCGCCGGATGCGGGAGGCGTTCAGCGGGATCGCGTTGTTTCGATCGTCCACAAACACCAACGTCGGCCGATCGACGAGCAGGTACTGAGCTTCAACCTTGGGCGGCCCCATGGCCAGATAGGCCACCGGTCCAACGATGTTGCATGAGAGCAGCGGCGAACACAACGACGCGGCAACGACGAAGTTCAAGACGCCGGGACAAGCCCGGCGGCGAGACGGATCGCGAATGGGTGATGATTCGGGGCTCATGGCGGCGGCTTGTACTTGTCAGGATGTTTCGGCTCCAGATGAGTGTAGAACAGCCACGCCGTGCGTTCGACGAACCGCCCAAGCAGGCCCCTCTGTATCTGGGTCGCAACGGCGCTGTCGCGCCCGACGCCCTTGATGTCGGGGAACCTGCTCTGGATATTGAAGGAGTCCACATAGTTGTCGGGATCGAATCCATCGCGCTCGATCACGCTGACGTTGGCGATGCACACGCCTTCCCAGAGCCACTGGTTGCCGGGCGGATGAAGGCGATACTCATACAGGTCGATGAGCACCAGGCGATCAGCGTTGAGCTGCTCGGCGATCTCGCCGTAGGGCATGGCGCTCCACTGCGTGGTGCGGAATTGCCAGTCCGCGACCGCGCCCGCCGGCATCACACGTGCGCCTGGTACATTCCTGCGGATGCGGCGGGAGACATTGGTGGCGATGGTCAGCGCCACCTCCGGATGCTCATAGATCGTGACCAGATCGGCGGTCACGAGCACGGCTACAGTCTTGTTTTCCAGGCCGGTGTAGGCGGGATGGACCTCGATGCGCGTGGAATACTCAACGTTCTGGGCCATGCCTCCGACCAGCTTGGCGACGATGCATCCACACAGGCCGATACAGCCGGCCAGGAGCATGACGAACGAGGTCACCCGGCGGATCATTCGAGCAGCCCTTTGTAGATGATGATTTTGTAGATCCATGCCGACACCGCCAAGCTGCCGAGAGCCCATGCCGCACGGGGGCCCCAGAGGCGTCCAAACATCGCGCCAACCCGTGAGCCGGTCGCGGCCACATAGACCCCGATCAGCAGCGCCATCGCGGTCGCGACGGCCAGAAGCGCCCCCAGCGGCTGGGCAGCCAGCGCCGCGAGCAGATGACCATCTGCAGCGTGGGCGAAGGCGGTGGTCATGCCACAGGTCGGACAAGGGGTGTCCATCAGCACGATCCACCCGCATTGGACTCTGGTCAACTGGGCGTGGGTGCCCAGTCCGGTGGTCGAGGGCTGAAGGTAGGCCGCTAGGGCCAGGATTCCCCCCGAGCAGATCGCAACCGCCATCCCGATCAGACGCCGACTCGTCACCGATGTCCGCCCGGATGCAAGGACTACCGCCGAAGGGGATGATGTGAGGATTGATGCGGGCATGTGCATGTACGGTACTCAGCGCGGTCGGGTCGGGCAACGAGATCGGCGGGCAGTCAGCCGGGCCGGGGTTCCGCCTGGATCGAATAGAGAAACCAGCGGCGCCGAGCAGCCCGCGGCGACGCGCCCCGGCGGGCCTGGCGCTGCACATAGAGCGTCGCCGTCTGCCCCGTGTTCAACCGCACCAGGAACAGCTGGCGGCGCAGGTAACGCTCCTTTCCCTCGGTGTGGCCTTCCGGAGCGGATACCTTCTCGTGTCGGATACATTCGACGATCTCGTATCGGCGGTTCCGCCAGGTGAACGCCCGGGGCAATGACGCAAGGCCCGCAGCCATCAGCTCAGTCGAGAATGACCCCCGCTGGGGCGTTATCGGCTCGGACACAAACTGCTCATCGTTGGGACCCAGGACGGTCAATGCCTTGCTCCTTTAGCTCACCGGCATTATTCACTGGAGCAGGCACGGAAGACGCACAGCGGCCTCAGGGCTGAACCCGGACCTTCCTCGTCCCGACACGGCGACCCGGGTCTTCCTCGTCCCGACACGTCGGGACTCGTCAGGCCCGGCTTCGGCGATTGCCTTGATGTCTATCGCACGAGGGCGTTGAGGGGGGCGGCGTACCAGCCGCGGCGGCCGGCGACGGTCACCGGGGCGAGCACGTGCAACCGCAGATCGCAGCCGTGCAGGTCGGCTAGTGACGCCGGCTCGTCGGTGAACACGTGGCGGACGGGAATCGCGGTCGGATCGATCCAATGATCCGCGCAGGCGCGGGCAATCAGCTCGCGGTGCGCGGTGGTCCACGCTTCGACGGCGTACAGATCGCGCAGTTGAGCCTCGCGCGCCAGCACATGCAGCCGGCCGGCTGAATCGACCCCGAGCTCCAGCCGCTCGTGTCCCGGACAGCGCACCGGCAGCGGCGTCAGGCCCGGGACGTACTTGGCGAGCGTGATCGGTGCGCCATGTGCATCCGGCTCGGTGGGCGAGTCAGGGTCCTTCGGCTCGACCTCGACGGATGGCTTGGGAGCGATCTTGACCGATGAAGGCCAGCGGCGTTGGTCGCCTAGGTCGGGCTCAATGGTTGATACCCGCGAAGCCGCAAGCGGCTGCGCGGAGAGCGAAGCGTCGCGGATCCACCCAAGCACCGATGCAAGAGACGGCGCGGGCTCATCAGCCAACCGCGGGAAGTCCTCGGCGCGGATCGCAGCATCCATTCGCTGCACGCACGCTACCAGCGGCAACTGGATCTCAAGGAAGGTGCTTGTGGTGCGGTTGAGCCGCTGCCGCATGCGCTCCGCGGCCTGGCGATCCGCGCCCAGCACGGCCAGGCCAAGCGACGGCATCGCGACGCCGGTTTGCTCGGCAGCCTCGACGAGGTCCTTGAGCCGTTGATAGGCGCCGACGATCGCCGCTTCATCGGCACTGGAGAGAATGGTGATGCGATCAGCGCCGGCTTCAAGCAGCTCGCTCGGGGCCACATCGGAAGCCGGGCGAACCACCCACATGCCCACCCCCGCGCGCGCCAAGACCCCAACCGCATCGCGTATGGTTGGATAGCCCGCCGGCCCCGCTGACATCGACACCATCGCTTCGGGCGGTTGCAGTATCTGAAGGCTGGGTTCATCCGAATCGAGACGAAGCAGCGCCGTCGGCCCGCCTTCCCGGGCCCGGGCGTCGGCGTAGGGTGTCAGCCAAAGACCCGCCCGCACAGGCAGATGCCCCACGACCACCAGCTCGACGGTGGTGCAATGCCTATCGCGATCGACCGTATGCGGCTCATCCGCCTCGGTGAGGAACAATGCTGCGAGCTCATCGAATGGATCAACGGTCTGGGTCATCGGAGATCCTATGGCTTGGGAACGACCAATACGCTGTTGAGCTCACCGTTGTCGCTGACCTGCTGGTGAGCATTGTACGGGTCAATCTGCCAGCGGCCATCGATGACGAGCCGGTAGAGGTATCGGCCGGGGGGGATCACGATCAGCCCGTGGTGAGCGCGGAGTCGGGCGTCGTAGGGAAGCGGGGCGGAATCGGCGGACCAGCGGTTGAACTCGCCTGCCACGCAAATCGATTGGCGGGCATCGCCGGGCTGGGCGAACCGCACGCCCCGGCCGGTGAGATGGGCGCCGTAAGGCAGTACCGCCCCCCCCGGAGCGGTGGCCTCTTCCGGGGGGTGCTGGGAGATAGGCTCCGGCGCCGACGGATCCGGTTTGTGCCCCGCCGGCTCAGGCGAGCGGACCAGGGGGAACTGGAGCTTCGGGTCACCTTCAGGCGGCGAAATCTGACTCGTTGCGGCGGGGTCGCGTCGGAATCCGTAGGGCGATTCGCGGACGCGCTTGGCCAGCTCCGCCGCTCGGCTCTGCGGCCGCGCGTCGGCCGGAGCCTCGGCCGAGGGGGTCCCCGGGGTCTCGATGGGAGGGAGATGGCCGACCGCGATGGCCGCCTGGCTGCCCGGAGACTGCAGTACTTCGATCTCCACTCCTGGATGCGGCGGATGATCTTCCAGCCAATCGGCGAGCCGTTGATAATCCCCACACGCCTGAGACTGCGGTGCGTATTCAATCACCGGTTGGCCGAAGCTGGTGGCCTCGCGCACCACCTCGTGCTCATGGATGACCATGGGCAGCACCTGCCCCGCGAATTGCCGACGCAAGGCCGCAAGAAGATCAGTCGCCAGCGGCGAATCGGCGTCGTACAGCGTGGGAACCAGATGACAGGCAATCGGCCGGCCGATACGTTCGATCAGTTGACGAATCGTTCGCAGCTGCTTGTCGGCGCCGCGGATGGCGAAGAACCCTGTCTCCACGGGAATCAGCGCCTCAGGCGCCGCGCGAAGGGCGTTGAAGGTCAACAGGCCGATCGTCGGCGGGCAGTCGATCACGCATCGATCGTATCGGCCCCCAAACCGGCGAAGCAGCCGGCCGAGGCGCCGGTCGCGGTCGGGCAGCTCGTGCAGTCCGCCTCCTGGGGCCTCCAGGCCGGCCAGCCTCATGGTGCTGGGGATCAGGTCAAGGTTGCCGGCGACTTCCCACACCAGTAAAGAAGGATCGAGCGGCTCGCTGGAGTCGTCCAGAAGGGCGTCGGCAATGCTTCGCTCAATGCGCTGCTCCGGCACGCCCAGGCCGATGGCGCAATGTGATTGAGGGTCCATGTCCACCAGCAGGGTGCGCAGGCCGCGCCGGGCAAAGACCGCTGAGAGATTGATCGCGGTGGTGGTCTTTCCACAACCACCCTTTTGGTTGACGATCGCGAATGTCCGCACGGCGGCGCCGTTCCCGCTGCTGAGCACAGTACAAGCCCCGGCCGCGTGATATCGGCGCGGTCGGCTACTTGGGTTATCGGAAGCGCACCGTGCGCAAGATGAATTCAGCGCAATCGCGGGGCTCGATCCCATCAGGATCAACGGCGCCCACTGGTCCGCGCTGAGCACGTCAACGCCCGGCCGCCGAAGGAGGTGACCCTCGGCCTACGGGATATGCCGGTCGTGGTCGCGGCCCTGCTGTTGCGGGTAGACTGCTCACGGCAGCGCTCTGTGCTGCCCACCGGAGCCGGCATCTATGACAAGCGAGGAATCACGGGGTTCGACCGACCGAAAGCCCAAGCCGGCGAGCCGTACGCTGTGGATCATCGGCTTGGCGGTTGCCGTCATCGGCGGGTCGATCTGGGTTTGGGAGGAAGTCCTCGAAGACCGCCTCATCCCCAAGCGATGGGGCGTGGTCGAGGCGGGCGCCATCTATCGAAGCGGCCAACTCTCCCCGACACTGATCGAACGGACCCTCCAAAAGCACGGCATCCAACTGGTGGTGACCCTTTGCCCCGACGAAGCGGGCAACAAGGCGCATGACGCCGAGCGGCAAGCCGTGCTCGACCTCGGTATCGACCGCGACGTGTACCCCCTCATAGGCGACGGGACGGGCGAGATCGCCAACTACGCCAAGGCCATCGCCGCCATGGTCCAAGCGAAGCGGCAAGGCAGGCCGGTCCTGCTGCATTGCGCTGCCGGGGCCTACCGCACAGGCGGCGTCGTCGCGGCCTACCGGATGCTCGTCGAAGGCGCGCCGCCCGCAGACGCCTGGGCGGAGATGCGGCGCTACGACTGGGACCGCGACAATCCGATCCTGCCGGACTATCTCAACAAGCACATGGCCGAACTGGCCGAGCAACTGGTGGTCCTGGGCGTCATCGAAACGGTCCCCGATCCCCTGCCGGTGCTGGGTCCGTGACCGACGCCGCAGGGCACCTCCACCGGCGGCAACACCCGGTAGCGAGCCGGGTTGTGTCAACCCGGTGGACCCCTGCATACACCCGGCGATCGCAGCCGGCGCAAAGATGGGGGAAAAGGGGGTGAAAAAAGTAGAATGTCCCCCTTTTTTCTGTTCTGGCTTTGACCCACCCGCGGTTCAGCCGCCCAGCACAGCGATCACGATGAAGAGGAGGATCCCCTGGATGAGCCACCCCAGGGCGCAGACGCCCACGGCCCGCAGAGTCCCACGGTAATCCAGCGCCTGCCTCACCGCGATGACCGTTGCCACCAGCATCCAGATTCCGGTGACCGCGAACACGATGTCGCGCAATCCGGGGATCACGCCCAACACGCGCAGGAGGCTGGGGGAGTTGGCAAACCCGATGGTGCGCAGC
>JACZXL010000175.1 GCA_022571635.1 Planctomycetota bacterium | reverse complement strand
ATACTGATACGGCGGCATGATGGCCACGACCTGCGACTTCTTGCCGCCGGTCAACGGACTGCGACCGAGCTTCGACTCTTCGCCGAGGCGGGTGAGCTTGAGGCGCTTGCGGAAGGCCTTCATCGCCCGCCTCAGGTTCGCCGGATCCAGCGCGTCCGAGGGGTCCGAAGTGTTGGGCGGTTCGTCGATCGTCATAGGGGGCCCGGGCAACTATAGCCGGGCACCCGCGGCGCATGCGGTGTGAGCTATGGTTACGCAGTGGCCCGCCACCACGCCGAATCCGAAGCCAGCGAGCATCGTCCCTGCCCGAGGGATCTGCGGCGGTCGTCGCGTACACATTGGCCGGCCTGGCGGGTGTTGTCCTACGTGCTCCTGGAGATCGTCGCGGCGGCGCTGGTGATCCTGGGGCTCGTCTGGCTGCTGGCCCGCTCGTAGAGCACCGAAGGGGTGTTCGATCAGGGCAATAGCTTTCGGGCGAAGGAAACCGGGATCCCGAAATTGGACCCGTCAAAGTCGGTTGTAATCGCAAGGATGACTCCGATTCGCGGCACCGAGGGTCTTCGGCTCAAACAGCCAACGTTACGAAGAGGGTTCCCATCGGGGAGCTTCCCCGAACAGCGCGGCCTTGCGGGGGCCTGTCGGTTAACGGCCGGGCCCAACGTGCGACAAAGCACCAAGATTGGCACCGAACTGATTACGATCATTTCGGAGCGGTGAAGGTCAGGTTGCTCGTATCGATCCGAGGTCGCAGGCCAAACCCGCCACCGCGTACGACTGGACGTTGGCCGTGCCAATAGGCTGCGCGCGAATCGTAGACTGCGAGCGGCTCGGCGTACGCACTGTCGCTACGCGGTTGCGTCCAGTGTATAGACCCCGCAGAGTCCATCGCGCAGCCGGTCACAGTCATTGCACAAGCGAAGAGGGCGGCGCCTCCGAGGCGCGTCGCTGTCCGCGTTGAATCATTCATCGAGCACCTCTGTTTCACAATTGAGAACATTACATCGCCCGGTCGATGAGCCCCACATCGAAATGTGGGGCTCGCCGCATCCTAATGGTCATCGTGCGTGAGCTCCTCGAGGGCGACGGGATCGTGCTTCATCACATCCTTGACACTTTTGATTGTCTCTGGCGACGGGTCGTAAAGCATGACGAGATCGAGCGTGATATCAACGATTTCCACATTGTCGCCGGAGTAGTTGCACTCGAAGGCGATGACATCGACGCCGAGTTCCTTCGCCAGGGCCGGCAACTGATCCTCGACATGCGCCAGTAGTTCGGTGACGGGCGCGCGGCCGAAACCCTGGAAATGCAGTCGCCGCTGAAGCTTGGGGCCCATTGCTCCGAGTTCCTTGACCCGCTCGTCATCACCCGCCAGTTTGGCCTGCTCGTACTCCTTCCTCATGTTCGCCAGATCGTTGTACTTTGAGAAGAACCAAGCCATCAAGATGCCGCGGTTGTCATAGACACCGACGCGGAGCTGGCTCTGATCGGCCAAGACGGTGAGCGATGGACTCGCCGGGAGGGGCTCACTCTGGTGCGCGCAGCCGGCTGCGAGAACGATTGTTGCCAACACGGCAGTGAATGCAGAGATTCTCATTTGTATGCTCCTTGTTTGGAAACGTAACGAACTACTTTTTGACGCCAAAAACCACGCTTTTCCTGCCCGGAATATCACGGTTGTCACTTCTCGGTCATCAGCACCTCTTCCCCATCCTCCGTGCGCTCACTTTTCTTCCCCGTGCAGAGGAGTGCGCTGCCGCTGACGAGAAGCGGGCCAAAAAAGAGGATGAACACGACGCCGGTGAACATTTCCAAGATGCTCGTCCTCGCGATCGTCGGCAACCCGATCAATACGAACAGGAAGAGCGATTCCACGAGCAGCATGACTCCGGCGATGCGCGGCCAGCGGGTAGAGAGCCATGCCAGCACGAAGAATGGCGCTGCGAGCAGCGGGTGCAGGAGCAACGCCGCCCAGCCCGTCCACTCCGGGCCCAGATTGCTGACGATGGTGAAGACGAGCCAGACGCAACCGAACGCGATCAGTATTCGCGCGGCCGTCTTTTGGGCTCCCCAGTAAGCCAGAAGCGAGCTGAAGAACCACGTGAACCACAGGAGCGCCAGGAAGAACGTGACAAGTCTATGAGGATGCTCCATCGTCCCACCGGTCCGGAAGAAGACGACGAGGAGAAAGGCCACCAATCCGACGGTTAGAAAAGCGTGGTAGCCGGCGCGGTGTGCGGCCTGGCGCTGGAACTCGTCCTTGTCGCGTAGCCAACCGACTTCGCGCAGGATGCCCGGCCCGAAGGTGCCGGCCGCTACCAGCAGGAAAAACCACCAGTTCACCTCGGTAAGAATGAATCCCCCGATCACCAATCCACCCGCGATCAGGTTGGTCCGCGTGGGACGCCATCGCTTTGGAGCTGCCGGCTTAGACATCGTTCTTTCCTTTGTTCAGTTGGAAGAGGGTCTCGACGCTGACATCGAAATCCTCAGCGAGGCCAAGAGCCAGAGCCACCGAAGGGGTGTACTTCCCCTTTTCGATGGAAAGAATGGTCTGGCGCGTGACCCCGACTCGATCAGCCAAGTCCTGCTGGGTTGTGCCGCTCATGAGCCGGTGTCGTCGCACAAGATTCCGAATGTCGTGCCGTGGCCTCATGCCGATGAGTGTACAGTTTATTTGACTTCGTGTCAAGTTTATTTGACATCATTCGGGTCCAAATGCGTCGTGCCGGTCCGGGATTCCAGCCGTGCGTGGCAGATGACGGGTCGAGAGACCCGAAGTCGCCTCGGACTTCGGCTGCGTGGCTAGGAACCGGTTACGCAACCCGCACTGCAGGCGCAGCCGGCGCGGAGTGGGGGCCACCGATGGTCGATACACCTCCAAGAGGAGGGCTACGCAATGGACCTTACCGATCCCGGACTGCTGTTTTCCGGTCTCGCCATCTCCCTGGTCGGGCTCGCCCTGTTCGTCCACGGCAAGAAGATGGACCACCTGCGAAACCTCGGCATCGGCCTGGCCATGATGGTCTTTCCGATCTTCGTTCACTCGCTGTTGTGGGTATGGGTGATTGCCGGCGTGTGCGTGGCGAGCGTCTTTTTCTTGCCTGACGGACGCTGAGTCGGGTTGGCAGAGTTGCCCTCGGGCAGTTGGCTCATCGGCGAAGCGGGACTACAGTAGGGGAATCCGCTACTATTGGCGGCGGCCAGGGCCAAACGACCATGAAAGACGGCATCCATCCCAAGTACTACCCCGACGCCAAGGTCTATTTCCGCGGCGAGGTGGTGATGACCACCGGAGCCACGGTGCCGGAGCTGCACGTGGAGATCTGGTCGGGCTCGCACCCGTTCTACACGGGCCAAAAGAGCTTCGTGGACACGGCCGGCCGGGTGGAGAAGTTCCAGAAGAAGTACGCCGGGGACTACTTCAGCAAGTCCAAAAAGCCAAAGAAAGGCAAGTAGCTCGCGAGCAGCCTGTGACGACCGGCGCGGCCTTGTACCGCGGCGGGCGTTGTGCGCTTGGTGGGTAACCGCCGCTCATAGCCCGGATCGAGTTGGTGAATCTGGGGGCGTCTCCTGACCGATGCTCATCAATTGATAATTCAACGTCGTGACGATGGAAAGTAGCGAACCGCGATGGTTAGCGCCGCCAACGAAAACCTGATCCGCAAGCTCCAGGAGCTGGACGGCCAGTACGAGCAGCTCGGCCGGCAGTTGCTCGACCCCCAGGTCCTGAGCGACCATCGGCAAGTGCGCACGCTGTCGATCAAGCGGGCGGCGCTGGAGTCGGTTGTAACCGACTATCGCGCGTACTGCCGGGCGATCGACCAGGCCGAGGAGTTGCAGGCCGTCCTGGACGAGGCGTCCGATCCGGAGCTGTCGGAACTTGCCCGCCAGGAGCTGCCGAGCGTTCGGCACAAGGCCAAGGAACTGTTGGAATCAGTGCAGCAGCGTCTGTTGACGGCGGACGATCGCGCGGTCAGCTCGGTCATCCTGGAAGTTCGAGCCGGGGTCGGCGGGGACGAAGCGGCCCTGTGGGCGGGCGACCTGCTGGAGATGTATCGGCGTTTCGCCGCCATCAAAGGCTGGGTGTTCGAGGAGATCGACGGCCACGGCGCGGAGTCAGGTGGGTTCAAGCTGGCCATCGTGCGCGTCAGCGGTGAAGGCGTGTGGGCGGAGCTTGGCTACGAAGGCGGCACACACCAGGTCAAGCGCGTGCCCGCCACCGAAGCGCAGGGGCGAATCCACACCTCGACCGCGACCGTGGCTGTGCTTCCTGAGCCGCAGGACGTGCAGATTCAACTCGATCCCAGCGATGTCAAAGAGCGGATCACCACGGCGCAGGGGCCCGGCGGGCAGAACGTGAACAAGGTCGCCACTGCGGTCCACCTCATCCACGAGCCGACCGGCATCGAAGTGCGGATGCAGGACACCAAGAGTCAGGCCCAGAACCGGGAGAAGGCGTGGCGGCTGTTGCGGGCCCGACTCTATGAACAACAAAAGGCCAAGGCCGAGGCCGAGCGGGCCGAGACACGCAGCGCGATGATCGGCTCGGCGAAACGAGCCGAAAAGATCCGCACCTATCGCTACAAAGAGGATATCGCGGTGGATCACCGCCTCGGGTCCGGCGGGGGCGGGTTCAATCTCGCCGACGTTCTCGCCGGGCGGATACAGCCGTTGGTCGACGCCTTGATCGAGCAGGACACGGCCAGGCGACTGGCGGCGTTGTGAGAAGAGAGGCATCAAGGCATCAAGGCATCAGGGACTCTACCGCCTCACATCGAGCGCTGGGCCTGCACCGAACCGATAAGACCGGTGATCTGCCATGATCGACGATCATTATCTCGAGGCTGAGACCGGCCCGGACACCGACACACTCCTGCTCGTCGTGGTGGGAGCGCATTTGCGAGCCGAGCTGACCGATCGCCCGCTGGCGTACATGCTGGTGGACCAGATCGAGAGTTGGCAGCGACAGCACGTGGAAGCGGAACCGTTAGCGCCGCTGGTGTGTAGCGACATGTGGTATCTCAACGCGGCGGAGCTGCTGTCGCGCCCGACGATCTGCCTGGGCCGGCCGGGCGTCAACGCGGCGGCAGCGTTCTTCGCCAATCGGCTGCCGACGGCGTTCGTTCTGGAAGAGACGTTCCAGGTTCAGTTGGATCTCGAGTTCATCACCATGCAAGCGTGTGTGTGGGGAGTCAACGCAGCCGCCACCGCTTCGGGTGTGGAGCTGTTCGAGGATCGCTACCTTGACTCGTTCCTGCGTGCCGCCCACGGGATGCCCGCGCAACCGGCCTGAGGACCGCGCCCCAATCCCCGCTCACACCCCATATTCCCACAAAAGGGGTCGGGAGTCGTTTCTTGGGGCTCGGGAGCCGTTTGGCGAGCTGGCGCGCGATGGCAGGCACCTCTATGGCTCCCGCAAAGCCGCAAGCGGGGTTTCTGAAGGGTCCGGGGCGCCTCGCAAGGGCGGCGAGATTCACCACTTTTTCCTCGACTCGGCCCGAACCTGGGGTATGCTGACAGTGCAGCGGATGAGCGTGACGGGATCGTACTTACCCGTCGCCGAGGGTATCAGTTGCCTCGGCGCCTCAAGAGGACCTCGCTCATGAACGCTGTACCGTTCCATTTTAGCGAAACGCATCGCACCGGCCGTGGCCGCGCGTTCTCGATGGTCGAACTGCTCGTGGTCATCGCGATCATCTCCGTGCTCGCCGGCATCCTGCTCGTGGCGCTCAAGGGCGTCAGGGAACGGGCCCTGGCCACCCAGACCCGGGCAACGATGCAGGAGTTCTCCAAGGCGTGCGATTCGTTCCAGATCGAGCAGGGCCGCTATCCGGGAGTCATTCCCGAGGGACTTCTGGCCGCCAACTACAAGCTCAGCGGAACCGAGAACGCAATTCTGGACATGATGGGCGGCGTTGTGCGCGGTGATCATCCGGAGTATGACACGTCATTCCTTCCAGCCGACGGGTGGGAGGAGATTGTTGTCAACAGCGACACGCCGCTGGGGAAGATCAAAGTCAACCTCTTGTTGATCGGCAACGGCCCCGAGATCAACGGCACGCCGTACTCGCCGTACTTCACGCCCAAGGGCGACGAACTGGCGATCGTCAATGGCCAGGTACTTCCAGGCGGCGGTCCGATCATCGAGCCGCTCCACCTGTTGCCGGACCTGGTGGACGCGTGGGGACAGCCGATCATTTACGTCCGCCGCGTCCGCCCCGTCGGCCCGCTGGTCGGTGATCCGCCAAACGACCCGCCAGACGCCCTACCGCCGCAGTTCATGATCGGCCCCATGAGGCCGTACATCGACTCGGACGACCTGGGCGAATTCGGCCGGAACCAAGTCTACAACGCCATCACCAACCCGGGCGGCAGTATTCTGGGCGGGCCCAACATCGTTGACCCGAGCGCCACCTTCGCGCAGATCATCCGTCACCCGAGCTTCGGCGAGTCGGGCGACGCGCTCAACGGCACCGCCCGCGGCGCGTATGTCCTGATCTCGGCCGGCAAGGACGGCATCTACTTCTCCGGACAGGACGGACCCGGCACTGAACTGAACCCGGTTGAGAATATCGTGACCGGCGAGTTCGGTAACCCGCAGGTTGTGGAAGAGTATGACGACATCCGATTGTTCGGCGGCGGCTGAAGCCTTGTACGGAGCACGCAGATGAACATGCATCACACAACGTCGCGCCGGGATCGAGGATTCACACTGATCGAGCTGATGGTGGTGATCGCCATCATTGCGCTGCTGGTCACCCTCGTCGCCGTTTCGCTGAAGACGGTTCGAAGTGGGGCACGGCGCACCGTCTCATTGAGCGCGCTGAAGCAGATTATGGCGGCGTACCGGAGTTACTCCGACGACAACCGCGGCCAATTGATGCCCGGCTATATCGGCGTAGACCTCTTCGACCCCGGTCAGCCGTTTGAGAATCTCAGGGTCACCCTTCCCGGTGGTACGCTTCTGCAGCCGGAGGATAAGCAATCATACGTGTGGCGCTTGGCGCCGTACGTGGACAACGCGTGGGAGGTGTTCTATACCGAGCTGCGCGACGCGGGGCTGATGGCGGAACTCGAGGCGGAATATGCCAACGGAGTTTTCGGGCCGTTCGGCAACAGCGTGACCGGCGGGATCAGCGAGCGACCGACCTTCGGACTGAACTCGATCTTCGTGGGCGGGGACTCGGTCCACGGCGGTCCGGTCGTCAAGGACATGAACCCCTGGACGCCCACTGATCCGGACGTGGTCATCGCAGCGACGCGCTTCACACAGGTCAAGAACCCGGCGCGGCTGATCGTCTTTAGCGCCACGGCCAAGGCCGACACCGGCAGCAATGTCGACATGAACGACCCGAACGGGATTCAACTGCTCGGGACGTATGTGGAAGGCGGCTTCGGATACGTTGAACTCCGCCCGCCGTACACCATCCTAGACGAGGCTCAAGACCTCTGGTTGAGCGAAGCCAGGGCGTGGACAGTGGGCGCCCATGGTGAGGTCAAACGATTGATCTTCGGCGAGTACACCGAGGGGGCGGGCTTGCCGATTGGGCGCAATGGCAACGATCTGATTGCGGTGGGGCTGCTGGACGGGAGCGCTTCCCTGGAGCAAGTGAGCAACCTCTCACGCGACATGCGCCGGTGGAGCCCGTTCGAGGTCGCATTGCGGGAAACCAAGCACCCGTAGAACGACCCGACCCGCGGATATGCATCCGCGGCTATCAGCGCCGGTCATGGCCCCGCATGTATTTACGGGGGTTATTCAGCCGTGAGCAAGCCGCGCTCGTCGAGGTAGCTCAGCAGCGCCCGCACTGAGTCCTCAACGCTGAGCTTGTCGGTGCGCAGGTGCAGCTCGGGATTCTGCGGCGCTTCGTAGGGATCGTCGATTCCGGTGAATCCCTTGATCTCGCCGGCACGCGCTTTCTTGTAGAGCCCCTTGGGGTCGCGTTCCTCGGCCACGTCCAGCGGCGCATCCACGTAGACCTCGAAAAAGGGAAGGCCGGCATCCTCGTGCAGCTTGCGGACGAGATCGCGATCAGCGCGATAGGGACTGATGAAGCTGGTGATGGTGATGATCCCCGCCTCGGCGAAGAGCTTGGCCACCTCGCCGATACGGCGAATGTTCTCAGCACGGTCCTCAGCGGAGAAGCCGAGGTTCTTGTTCAGGCCGTGGCGGACGTTATCGCCGTCGAGTCGATAGGCGTGCT
>JACZXL010000174.1 GCA_022571635.1 Planctomycetota bacterium | reverse complement strand
TAATAAGGGTTGCGCCCAAGGCGCAGGCCGCGCTTGTATCGCCAGTGCGTCAGCACGTACGGCCCGTTGCCGACAAACCGATCGGGCTTCGTCCAGCCGTGCTTTTGCTCGAACCGACCGGTATCAGGATTGAGGTTTGCGAACTCGCGGTCAGCGAAATCCGGCTCGTCAACGCGCTTCCAGCCGTGCTGTCGCATTTGGGTTGTGATCGCATCATTCAGCGCCCAGCCTTCGACCGCGGGGCGGTGTACCGGATAGAACACGCCGAACGCGACCAGATCCAGGAAATACACCGTCGGTCGCACCAGCTGAACGCGCAACGTGAGATCGTCGAGCGCTTCCAGACCGACCGTCTGCTCGAATCGCTGTTCGGTCCGGCGCCACAGCGCTTCGGCGGCCTTGGCCCTGGCCTGGGGATCGAGATCAGCGTTCTGTTCGGCGAACTCTTCGAGCTGCTGTACCCGCCAATTGAAGAACGCCTCAGCGCCGGCGATGGCGAAGAACATCGCGGTGTAGTCCGCGGCCGTATCCGGCAGGATCGCCCGCCGCCAGGCATAGACGAAATCGTGGGCGGTCAGCGGGTCGCCGTTGGACCACTTCGCATCGTCGCGGATGATGAACGTATAGACGAGCCGATCGGCACTGACGGTCCACGTCGCCGCCGCCGGCTCGATACTGAAATCAGTGTTGTCCCACCGCACCAGCCCTTCATAGAGGGCGTAGGCCATGCGGAAGTCCTGCATCCAACTCATGCGCTGCGGATCGAGGGTGAAAACCTCGGCGGTATCGACGAAAACCACATCGGCCCGCGGTGGGGCATCGTCCAGATATACGACCGTCATCAGCGCAGCCAGAATGAGCACAAACGGCGCAAGGATCTTCATCGTGCCGTCAGTGTACCGCCGTTCGGCGAGCGCGAGATCGTCGCCGCGCTTCCACGGGCGATTTCCCGGGTGAAGTGGAGGAGGGGTTCTCAGCGTCGTTTGTACGGGGGACCGGTCAGGACGGCGCGCCAGTCTTGGTGCCCGGCTTCGAACCGGGGCTTGTCTGCGTTCTCCCAGGCGGCGCCGAGCTGCGTCCGGGGCGGCTCCGCTGCACGCACGGTCCGATCGATCGTCTTCAGGAAGCTCTCAGCAAGACGAATCGCGCCACGATAGCTGCGGCCGATTCCCATTCGGGTCTGCTCGTCGGACTGGATATTGTCCCAGTGCGCCAATCCAACCTCGAACACCTTGCACAAGAGGTGTGCAATGTCCTTCCCGAACACCTTCTGATCCGCGGCCATGAGTCTCGGATTCAAATACTGATCACGGAGACGGCGCAGCGCCGGGTAGATCGCTTCCATCAGCCGGCTCGGTTCCGCTTGACCCTGAAGCTTGTCGAGTTTCTTGCCGACGGCGCTGAGCAGGACTTCTCGGGCAATTGAGCTGTCAACCGAGGCGATCGCCTCGAATTGGCGACGAAGGACTAGGGGATCGGTCTCGGATCGGCATGCCGCCCCGAGTTGCCGAAGCAGTGGATTCAGATCGTTAGCATCGAGCCGGCCCGCCTCCGCCGCCATCCGGAACGCCTTGGCCGCCGACAGCCGGATCCCGAAGCAGTCCTCGTCTTTCGAGTCGATGTGATCCTTCAGGACATCCAGCGCCGCCGGCGTACCCAAAAAACCGAGGAGTTGCATCGCATTCACCGCCGCGTGCGGATTGTCGCCGTCAATGACCGCAGCCAGGCTTGGCGTCAGGATCTTGGAGTACGCCGAGCGGAACTCCCCGGTCACCCTGGGGGCCCGCATCGGGTCCAACAGTTGCCGCTTGGCCCGCTCGACGGCCGGTATGTCCCCGGTGGCAAACTGGTCGCAATAGAACTCGGCATAGGTCCGGATCTGGTCACGCTGCTGCGGCGTGAGGGCGCTCTGCCCGACCAGGCCGCTGATCGGCCGAGGGTCGCCCAAGGCGGCGGATACGACAACTCCCAGAATGAAAACGACAAAAGCGGCCGATCTGGACTGAGGTGTGCTCATGGCTGATTGGGTCGAGGAGCGCTGGGGCAACAGGGCGGCGGCGGGGCCCGGCGGACTCGACAATCCATCGACCCTATCAGTGTCGTCCAGGAGTGTCAACGATCTGCTCAAGACCGCCGGACACCGCGTCGATCCAGCTATCAGCCCAGCCCGGGTTTGCCTGCACCGTCTGCGGAACCTACATTGGCTGATCCCGGCCGTTGGCAGCGCCGGTTTCCGGCGGCGGTGCTTTCTGGGAATACGGCACATTGGGCGGGCAGGTTCCGTGGGCGAACCACATCGGCGGCTCTCCAGTAGTAGGAGCTGAATGTCTCGGCATCGCGCGATTATTGGACTGCTGTTGGCGCTGGTTGTAGGCCGGTCCGCCTGCTGGGGCGCTGACGTATCACCCAGGCAGCGGTTGGCGGCCCAGTACCTCCGCTCAGCCATGAGCCTCACGGAGGCCGGTCCGGTCAGCGTCAAGGGACTGGAGGGCGCCGTCTTCCTTGTACGGCTGGCGACCGACCTGGATCCGGACGAGGCCGAGCTGTGGCGTGCTCTCTTGGAGCTGATCGACTTGCAGGATCGGCTCGAGGATGACGAGCTGCGCCGCACCGTTCTGGAGAACCTCGTCCGCCTCGACCCGGCGGATGACGTGGTTCGGCTGCGGCAAATCAGTGCGTCGCTTGCCCAGCACCAAACCATCAAGGCGCGGATCGACGCCTACCAGCGACTCCTGTCGAAGCGAAACCCAGCCCAGCTCGGACCGGCGGTCACGTCACGCCTGGCGTTCGACCTGGCCATGCTGTTCTCTCGGGACGACGATGTCCAGGGGTACGCGAAGTGGCTTGGGGAGGCCGTCGCCGCCGACCCCTCGAATCGCTCTGCCGTCGCGGCTGCGACCGGTTTCTTTCGGATGAACGTCCAGGACGCCTTCGCCGAGGCGGAGCTGCTGACCAGTCTGATGCTGGCTGACCCCACCGACGTTGTTACCAAAACGACGTTGGCGCAATTGCTGTTGGATCACGGCGCCTATGCCGCCGCGGATCGAATCTATCGCGTGACCGAGCGAACCTACGAAGCCGGGGAAAGCTATTCCCCCGACGGCATGCTCGCCGATCGCGCCGTCGCCCAGTGGGGGCGCGGGAAGGTCAAGGACGCGCTTCAAACGGTTCGTGTCCGACAGGATCAAGCCGATGTTGTGTATCGACGATCGATGAAGCAGCAGAACCCTGAGCTGACTCGACTCGAGCTGGCCAGACTGCACGCGCCGGTTGCGGCCACGCTGGCCACGATCCGCGCCGCCATCCACAACCGTCTTGGTGATGATCAGGTCGAATCTTCGATGCGCGGCGTGCGCGGCGCCTATGCGGCCGAAATCGATCGGCTCCGCGCCGCCGAGAACATCGATCCGAGGGAAGTGGCCGACCGCTTGCGGCAGGCCGCGTGGGTCTTCGTCTGGCTTGGGGGGAACGTGGACGATGTGGTCGGGTTCTTGGACGCTGCGAAACAAGTCCTCGGCGACGAGGGCCTAAGCCAGACCGCGCAGGCCAGATTCGATGGTTGGCTGGCGATGTGCCGAGGCGAGGTGGACCAGGCGATCGTCCTTCTGGAACCCGTGGCTGAGGATGACTTGCCCGCAGCCCTGGGCCTGGCCTTGGCCCACCTGAAGAAGGGAGAACGCCGCGACGGTGCGCGTGGCTTGCTGCGCGTGGCGCGAGCGCAACCCGGCAGCCTGATCGGCGTGTGGGCCAGCGACGTGCTTGCCGAGCTGATCGGCCGGAGGCTCCAGCCGGCGGAACTCGATCCGCTGGCGACTCAACTCAAGGAGCTCATCGATTCCGTTCCCCTCGTTTACGACCGCTTCCCCGATGAGCCGACCCTCGCCGTCCGCCTGCGCATCGTCCCCGCCAAGGACACCTTCGACCCCTACGAGCCGATCATCGTCAATCTCCTGATCACAAACCACGCGCCGTTTCCGCTGGCCATCGACAGCGGTGGGCCGATCCGGCCGCGCGTCATTCTGATCCCGACGATTCAGATTCCCCGAGACTTGCGCTTCAGTCAGCTTACGCCGATCGTCGTGGATATCGATCGGCGTCTGAGGCTGGAGCCTCGTCAGACGCTTGTCATTCCAGTGGATCTTCGCCGCAGCCACATCGATGAGATCCTGAACAAGGCGCATCCGCTACGAGGGGCGCTGTTGAGAATCCGTGCCGTGTTGAACTTCTGGGTTCCCCAGCAGGGCGTGATCCGCCCCGGCCTGCTCGGCAGCGAGATCGAAATCCAGCAGCCGATCCGAGTCGACGGCGTGCGGCTTACCCAGAGTTGGATGGAGTACGCCATCGGCGTGGCCATCGACCCGGACAACGCTGACGATCTGGTGACGATGGCGCTGCTGAGCCGGCTGGCGCCGGGGGTGGCGCCCGTGCAGGTCTCTGCGGACCTGGTCCAGCTCGTGGGGGACTCTGTCCAGGCCCTTTCCGAGGGCTACGCGAAGCTCGACCCCATCTCACAGGCGTGGCTGCTCGGCGTCATCCCTCGAATAAACGTGATTCAGCCGATGCTGGCCATGGCCCGCAAGAGCGACGACAAGTACGTGCAGATCTCCTACCTGTTGTTTCACGTCGAAGACCCCGCCGATCCCATGCTCGACGCCGCGAAGCGCAGCGACGATCCGGACGTCAAGTACGCCGCCGAATTCCTGGAATTGGCAATGAAACGCGCAGCCGCGGCCCGTGCCAACCAATAGCCGGGCATGTCCGCTGCGCACGCTCCATCAACGCCGAACAACCGCCGCCCCTTGGTGCCGACCTCCGGATCGCGCGGACGAACCTGGCTCCGGCGACTCGGGCTGTTGCTCGGCGCAGTGTTGCTCGTCGCTGCAATCATTTTTATCGCCCGGCAACACGATGTACTTGCTCGTGCGTTCAGCGCGATCCGACAGCCCTCCGTGCCTCACGCCTTCGGGCTGTTCGCCTGTGTGCTCGGCAACGTCGTGCTCACCGCGCTCATGTTCAGCGTGTTGATGTCGCGCTACGGCAAGGTTCGGCTCATCGAAATGCAAGCCTTGATCGGGGCCGCAACGCTGCTGAACTTCCTGCCGCTGCGCCCCGGCCTCTTTGGACGTATCGCCTATCACCAGACGATCAACCATATCCCCGCCGCCGATACCGCCAAGACGATCGGACAAGCGATCGCGCTGAGCCTTGCCGTGGCCGGCTGTCTCGCTGGGTGTCTTGTTGTCGCTGCGCAGTTTCAGCTCACGCTCTGGATTGTGCTTGCCTTGCCGTTTGCGTTTCTGGCGTTGGGCATAATCGTCGGAACGATCAGAGTTTGGGCCTTGGCCGGATTGATCCGCTACGTCGAGGTCTTCGTTTGGTCGGCCCGGTATTACACAGCGTTCGCGCTGCTCGACTACCCGATTTCAATCAAGGCGGCGCTGGCCTTCGGCTGCATCAGCATGATCGCCACCCTCGTGCCGTTCTTTTCCAATGGACTTGGACTGCGTGAATGGGCGATCGGATTAGCGGCCCCGCTTCTCACCGTTGTCTATCAACTCGAGCACGGCATCACCGCCGAACTGGTCAACCGAGCCGGCGAATTGATCGTCGTGCTCATCGCAGGACTCGTCGGCATCGCCTACCTGACACATCTGCGACGAAAGTCACGTGCCGAATAGGCGGTAGCTCACCGTTCAATCCCCAAATCCCCAACCGTAAACAACGCCTCGAAAACATACCCCGCACCTTCGATATTCTCCCGCGCGCCTTCTTCCCGATCGATCGTCGCGATAATCTTGACAATCTCAGCGCCGGCTTCCGTGATTACCTTGGCCGCTTCGATCGCCTGTCCGCCGGTCGTGGCGACGTCTTCAACGATGACAACCGTATCGCCGGCTTGAAGTTCTCCTTCAAGCTGCTTAGCGGTGCCATAATCTTTCTTCGCATTGCGCACAAAGACGCATGGCAGACCGCTCGCCATCGACGCGGCGCTGACCAACGGAATCCCCCCAAGTTCCGCCCCGGCCAGTCGAGTCGTTCCACTGGGAACGCGCTCCGCCAGCATCTTGCCCAGCTCGGCGAGGATGTCCGGCTGCGTCGTGAAGAGATACTTGTCGATGTAGTAGTCGCTCTTTCGCCCGCTGCGCAGCGTGAACTCGCCGCGCAGCACCGCGACCTCCGCGATCCGCTTGGCCAACGCCTGGCGTGTCATCGTGGCTGTCATCGCCCCAATCGTAGCGATTTGACCGTTGTTCGCTGCCCCGATTCCATCGGGGTACCATAGCGGTCGTTGCGGAGGAGGTAGCGCGAGGATGACCACAGAAGCCGCCCATGAGGTGACGCGGATTCTTCAGGCGGCCGGCGGCGGCCGGGCCCAGGCCGTGCACGACCTCCTGCCGCTTGTCTATGAGCAACTACGGGCGATCGCCCAACAGCACATGAACGACGAGCGAGCGGATCACACGCTCCAGGCCACCGCCCTCCTGCACGAGGCGTATGTTCGGCTGGTCGGCAACGAGGAGCTGAACTGGGAGAGCCGCGGTCATTTCTTTATCGCAGCCGCCGAGGCGATGCGGCGGATTCTCATCGAGCATGCCCGAGCTCGGGTGCGTCTCAAGCGGGGCGGACCCAAGCGCGACCGCCGTCGTCTGCCGCTCAGTGTCGTCGATTTGGCTAACGAGGAGAATTCCGAAGAAATCTTGAGCCTCGATTCGGCCTTTCGTCGCCTTATGGATCAGAGCCCCGAATTGGCTGACGTCGTCCGCCTTCGATTCTTCGGCGGGCTGAGCGTGGATCACACGGCCAAGGCTCTGGGCGTCTCCGCCGCCACCGTCAAACGGCGGTGGACCTGGGCCCGAGCGTGGCTGTATCGAGAAATGACGTGGGAGGATGCTTCGCATGAACGCGAAGGAACAACAAGCCAACCAGATCAGCCGAGTTGATCGAGCGGCGGCGATCCTTGACCGCGCACTTCAGCTGAACAGCCCCGAACGCGACGCCTATATCCAAGGCGCGTGCGGCGATGACGTGGAGCTGCGCAAGGAAGTCGAAGCGATGCTGCGAGCCCATGAAGAAGCCGGCGACTTTCTTGCGGCCCCCACAAATGAAAACGCCGCGACCATCCCCAGTTTCCCAAACGAAAAGCCCGGCACCATCATCGATCGCTACAAGATTCTCCAACTCATCGGCGAGGGCGGGTTCGGGGCGGTCTACATGGCCGATCAACAAAAACCCGTCAAACGCAGGGTCGCCCTGAAGATCATCAAGCTCGGCATGGACACGAAACAGGTCATCGCTCGCTTCGAAGCTGAGCGCCAGGCCCTGGCCATGATGGATCATCCGAACATTGCGCGGGTATTCGATGCCGGGGCGACCGAGACCGGCCGGCCGTACTTCGTGATGGAGCTGGTCAAGGGCATCCCCATCACCGAATACTGCGACACGGAGAATCTTTCGACCAAAGATCGACTCGATCTATTCATTGATGTTTGTCACGCGGTGCAGCACGCGCACCAAAAGGGCATTATCCACCGTGACATCAAGCCGTCCAACGTGATGGTGACGCTGCACGATGGCAAGCCCGTGCCGAAGGTGATTGACTTCGGCATCGCCAAGGCGACGAATCGCGAACTGACGGATAAGACGCTGTTCACCGAGTACCGCCAGCTCGTCGGCACGCCCCAGTACATGTCGCCGGAGCAAGCGGAGATGAGCGGGCTGGATATCGACACGCGAAGCGACATCTATTCATTGGGCGTGTTGCTGTACGAGCTGTTGACCGGCACCACGCCGTTTGATCCCAAGCGCCTGCGCAGCGCCGCGCTTGGTGAGATTCAGCGCATCATCCGCGAAGAGGAACCATCGAAACCCAGCACACGCCTCAGCGAACTGAGCCGCGCACTCCCCTCTCCCCCCGGGAGAGGGGCCGGGGGTGAGGGCTCTTCCGAATCACGAGAGTCTTCCATTCAATACATCGCCAAGCACCGCAAGACCGATCCGGCGCATCTGTCGCGTCAGCTGCGCGGCGACCTGGACTGGATCATCATGAAGTCACTGGAGAAGGAGCGTGCCCGCCGCTACGAGACCGCCAACGGCCTGGCCGCGGACATCCAGCGTCATTTGCGCGATGAGCCGGTGCTCGCTTCGCCACCCAGCGCCGTATACCAGGTCCGCAAGTTCGTTCGGCGCCATCGCCAAGCGGTGATCGCAGGCGGTGTGATGGCGGGCGTACTCGTGTTGGGTGTGGTCGGCACGACGTTTTTCATGTTTC
>JACZXL010000173.1 GCA_022571635.1 Planctomycetota bacterium | reverse complement strand
GCCTGCCCCGTGAAAAAAATCAGGAAGCGGAACCGAGGCGGGCATCTGCTGACGAACCCGGATGAGGCGATTGCGGTGCTCAAAGCCGTGCGTGAGGTCGTGCCCAGTCATATCCCCACTTCCGTGAAGTTACGACGATCGTACGATGACACGCCCCAGATGGCACGGAACTTTGATCGCATCTTCGACGCCGCGTACGAACTTGGCTATGCGTGGACGACCGTGCATGGCCGAACGGTCCAGCAGAAATACGTCGGGCCGAGCCAGTGGGAGTTCTTACGCGATCTCGTGAAACGCCATCCGGACAAGATCATCTTCGGCTCCGGAGATATCTTCCAAGCTCACGACATCTTCGCGATGCTCGAATTCACCGGCGTTCACGCTGTCGGCGTCGCACGAGGCTGTATCGGCAATCCGTGGATATTCCGCCAGGCGCGGCAGCTCATGGCCGGCGAAAAACCCACCACACCTACACTTGCCGAGCAACGACAGGCGCTGCTTGAACATTTCGAGCTGTCGGTGCGTTTACATGGCGAGCGACGGGCCTCGAAAATGATGCGCAAGTTCGGGATCAAGTTCGCCACCCATCACCCCGAGCCCGCCAAGGTCAAGGCCGAGTTTATTCGGTGCAAATCAATTGCGGATTGGCACGAAGTGATCACCCAGCAGTACGCATCTTCTGTGTAAGGCCGGCCATGGCATCGCCGGTCTTCTTTGGTTTACCCCACTGCCACCGCGCTCTTGCGTCCCACCAACCTCGCGCCGATAAGCACGCCGACCAAGCCGATCACAGGGTTTCCGAGCAGCATCACCGTAGGCTCCTGGGAAGACTGCGTCGCTTCGAACATCGTTACGTTGTCTTCACGCACAGTCGGCCGATCCTCTCGCGGCGCGGCCAGTTTAAAACCAGCGTCGACAAATCCCAAGACAAGCACGAGTCCCGCAAGAACCATCGCGGCTTTGGATCCTTTGGCTGCAATCGCTGCGCAGACAGCGCCGCCGATCATTGCTGCAATCAGGCCAGCTACGAACATCATGATCATCCAGGTCGTCGATATTTCCCAAAGACCTTCTTTGTATGCGCTATCTTGGCCAAACACCATCCAGGCCGCGGCGAACGAGCCGATGACCACGCCCGCCATCACAATATATCCCACGATTACGCCGAGAATTGCTCGTCCCACGATTAGTCTCCTATCCAGTTCGTAGTTATATCACGCGGGTCGGAGACCCGCCGCTAAACGCTCCATGCCTCCATGCCTTCGTGCCTTCGTGCCTTTTGTTTCCTACCCATTCACCCATGTGCGACCGTTCCTTTGCAGCAGGACATCTGCTGCGGCCGGCCCCCAACTGGCGGGTTCGTAGTTCGCGTGGATCGCTCGTCGTATCGTTGCCGATTGCTCACCGAGGAACGGCGCCACCGCCCGCCAGGTCCCTTCCACCTCATACCGGTGCGGGAACAACGTCTGGTCGCCGCGCATCGCGTCAATCAACAGCGGGCCATACGACTCGATCGGCTCGGCTTTGAATCGATCCGCGTAATCGAAATCCATGGCAACGGTATCGAGGCGCACGCCGCTGCCGGGCACTTTTCCCTGGAAGCGCAGACTCACCCCGCCGCGCGGCGCGATCTCGATAACGATCTGATTGCCCGGGGGCGTTGGTCCCGCTTCAAGCTGATCGAGATGCCTGATGAGCTGGACCGGCGGCTGCTTGAATTGGATCACGATCTGCGTGCGCTTCGAAGCCATGCGCTTTCCCGTGCGCAGGTAGAACGGCGTATCGGCCCACCGCCAGTTATCAAAACGAAATGCAAGCGCCGCGAACGTTTCGGTTGTTGTATCGTTGGGCACGCCGTCGGAAAGGTGATACGCCGGCTCATGCTCATCGGGCGCATATTGACCCAAGGCTGCGAACTCATGGAGCCGATCGACCGGCGTGGGCTCGATCGCGTCGATCACTTTGATCTTTTCCTGGCGAATGTGGTGCGCCGCAAATGTCGTCGGCGGCTCCATCGCCACGAGCGCCAATACTTGCAGCAAATGCGATTGGATCATGTCGCGAATCGCCCCAACGCCATCGTAGTAGGCGGCGCGATGCCCGACGCCCAGCGTTTCCGCCGCTGTGATCTGCACGTGATCGATGTAGCGATGATTCCACAGCGGCTCGAAGATCGTATTGGCAAAACGAAACACCAACAGACTCTGCACGATCTCTTTGCCCAGGTAGTGGTCGATTCGATAGATCGCGTCCTCCTCGAACACGCGGCCCAGCGCGAGATTCAGCCTCGAAGCCGACTCAACATCGTGGCCGAACGGCTTCTCGATGACGATTCGCTGCCACGGAACGTGGTTACGATCGATGCTGCACCATTTGCGGCCCTCCGTCACCAAGCCCGATTCGCCGATGCGTTCGACGATCGCCTCGTACAGACTTGGCGCGACGGAAAGATAAAAGAGAATGTTGCCGCCGCACTGTGCTCCGTTGGAGAGTGACGTGATGCGCTCGGTCAAGCCGGGATAGATATCCGCGTCGACGGCGCTTCCCGAAAGGTAATGCAATCGTGTAGCGAATCGCGCCCAGGTCGATTCGTCAAAGCGGGCTGCATGCTCCTTGACCCAAGGTTGAAGTCTCTCGCGCCACGCCTCATCAGTCATCTCTGTGCGGCTGACACCCAGCACCCGCGTTTGCTCAGGCAGGGCATTACATGCAGCCATCTCATATAGCGCCGGGATCAACTTCCGGGCGACGAGATCGCCGGAGGCACCGAAAATCACGATCACGCACGGGTCGGGCGAGCCAGACATGGTGGGCATGATGACGGCCGGCGCGGGTGTGTCAATGCGCCGGTGTCCGGCCACCGATACGTCACCTTAGCCTGCGACGGTTGGGAAGCGTGCCAGCCTACGGCCGGGGATGGTATTTTTTCACGACTTGGCGCAGGTGCGAGCGATCGACGTGGGTGTACAGTTGCGTGGTCGAGATATCCGCGTGGCCGAGCAGTTCCTGCACGGTGCGCAGATCAGCGCCGCCCACTAACATATGGGTCGCAAAGCTGTGGCGTAGCTGATGCGGATGAACATCGCGTAAACCCGCCAACTGTGCATTGCGACGAACGATCTGCCATACGGCAACGCGCTCCAATGGTCGGCCGGTATGGGAAAGCATGAGCCGATCCTTATCGCGGCCATCGTCAAATCGAGCAAGCTGCGGTCGTAGCTCGGCTAGATACTCATCGGTGGCGTCCTGCGCTGGCTTGCCCACCGGGACCATGCGCTGTTTCGCCCCCTTGCCGGTGACGATCAACACGCCCAGCGTGGGGTTGTATTCGTTGCATTTCAGATCGGCGACTTCCGATGCGCGCAAGCCGGCGGCGTACATCAATTCAAGCAGCGCCTTATCGCGCAGCCAAAGACGACCATGCTCCGGCGCGGGCGCGGCGAGCAGCTTCTTGATGTTCTTGGGCGACAACACGCCGGGGAGGCGCTTCCACCGCGTGGGCGTTTCCAGGAGGCGGGCGGGATTGTCCTTCGTCAGGCCGTTGGCGAAAAGGAACCGGAAGAACACGCGGATCGTGGCCAGGTGCCGGGCAATCGACGCCGGCTGTAACCGGCGTTTCCGGTGCAAGCCGCGCAAGTGCTCAGCAAGATGGTCAGGTTTGATCTGCTGCGGTGATTCGATGCGACGAGCGCGAAGATCGCGGCGCAGATCGTCGAGGTCCCGGCCGTACGCCTCCAGCGTCGCCGACGCCAATCCCGCCTCGACGCGCAGGTACGTCAGAAACTCACGTACCGGTTCGTCGAAGGGGCAGGGCTGTTCCATTGGTGGTCAGCATCACGAGCGGCGACGAGTCCACCGGCGCCGCAAGCTCGCGATTGATCCGGTGATACGTCAGGCAGCTACGGTAGGCGCCGAAGCACACGCTAAACGCCTGCTCCAGCCTCCCCAGACAGAGTCGGCTCGCACAGCGTGGATCGTCGCGATCGATATGCGGACAAGCGTCCATGCTTCTCGCGGTTCAGCGTGTCGGCCGTGACACGGTCCGGTTGGGGGTTATCGACCGCCCGCTCGACCTAGCGCCAGAAATCGCCTCCGTGACCCAAACTCGGCTGTCGCTGCACCTTGCGCCTCGATCGGCAACGTTTGCGCCTCGACAGTTCGGGGCCGAATCCTATCGACCACATCAGGCAGGGATTTGAGGCCCTTGCCTCGGGATCGCACGAAGGCACGCGGATTGCCACGACTGGATCGTCCAGCCAGGCGGCAAGGAGGCCCCGGTGCGGGAACACATGCGAAGCATCATCGATCAGGCGCGCCGATCCGAGGAGCGGATCAGCGCCGACAACAAAGCAGACCTTTCCCAAGACCTGGCCGGCCAGGTCATTCGTTGGGCGCGCATCGCCGCATCGTCTCACATGGTGCTGTCAGCGAGGATGAACATACAGGCGGACACTCGTTCACCACACGTATTCGAGAAGAGTCAGGAGCCCTTGCCATGAACTACGGGATGTATCTCGCGGCGACCGGCGTGCTTACCAGCATGTACCGCCAGGACGTGCTCGCCAACAACCTGGCCAACGTGAACACCGTGGGCTTCAAGCCCGATGTGGTCTACACACGCCTGCGCCTGCCCGAGCGCTTGGAGTCGGGCGGCGCCGATCCCCAGCAGCTTTTGGAGCGTCTCGGCGGCGGGCATCTCCTCAGCCCGACCCGACTGGACCTCACCCAAGGCAGCCTCACCGACACCGGCAACGACCTCGATCTGGCCATCGACGGCGAAGGGTTTTTCGTCGTCCGCTCCACCGGCCCCGGCAATGAACAGCTTCGATTGACGCGCGATGGACGATTCACCCTCAACACCGCCGGCGAACTGGTCATGGCGGGCACCGGCATGAGCCTGCTCGACACCGAGAACCAGCCGATCCGCCTCGATCGAACGGCGACCGTACACGTGAGATCCAACGGCGAACTCGTCCAGAACGGCAAGGTTCGCGCGACGTTGCGTATTGCCACCGCCACCGATCAAAGCCAGCTTTCCAAACTCGGGAACAACCTACTGACCGTCAACTCGACTGACCCCCAAGCTCTTCGTCCGGCGGACGGACGTCTCCTCCAGCGGCACCTCGAATCCAGCGCGGTGAACCCCGTGATGATGCTCAACGCGATGATCTCCGCGTCCAAGGCCGCCTCGGCCAACCTGAAGATGATGCAGTACCACGATCACATCATCGGCCAGGCCGTCAACACCCTCGGACGGGTCGCATGATGAAGAAGAGCATCATGGCAATCGTGGATCAGGGGAACAGACCCGTTCCGACCGTTCAACCGCTGGGCCTAACCCAGCGGGATTCGCAGAAATCCGGTCGTTTCGCCGCGAGCCCAAGGCGAGCGATTCCTAACAGGAGATCGACATGGCCATCCTAGCCCTTCATTCCGGAGCGACGGGGCTCAGCGCCCAGAACACGGCCCTGGACGTCATCGCGAACAACCTGGCCAACGCCAACACCGATGGGTTCAAGGCGAGCCGCACGATTTTCCAAGACCTGCTCTACATCCAACGCGCTCAACCCGGCGCTGAAAACGCTCGCGGCGATCAGCGCCCGATCGGGCTGTCCATCGGCTTGGGCGTGAAGGTCGCCGGCACGCAACTGGACTTCCGCACCGGCGCCGCCAACGCCACCGGGCGCGAACTCGACATCATGATCGATGGGCGCGGCTTCTTCCAGGTTCAGATCGACGACGACATCGCCGGCGGCTTCGGCTACACGCGGGCCGGCATTTTCTCCCTCAACTCCAACAACCAGCTTGTGTTGGTCACCGACCAGGGGCGTCTCCTTGAGCCAACCATCGATATACCTCCGGAGGCGACGCAGATCTCAATCAGCGCGGACGGCATCGTTTCCGCTCAAGTTACCGGGCAAATCGAACCGGAGCAGCTCGGGCAGATCGAGATCGCCTCGTTCGTCAATCCGGCCGGCCTACAGCAGATCGGCGAAAACCTCTTCATTCCCACGCTCGCGTCCGGCGATGCCTCGATCGGCGAACCGCTCAGCGATGGACGCGGAAGGCTCCTGCAAGGCTTCGTCGAATCCTCCAACGTGGACCCGGTCATCGAGCTGATCAACCTCATCCGCACCCAGCGCGCCTTCGAGCTCAACAGCCAGTCGATACAGGCCGCGGACGAAGTCCTCCAGAAACTCGGGAACTTGAGACGATTCTAAAATAAGAAGGCATTAGGCATTAGGCACGAAGTAGGAAAGATGAAGTACGCGATGAACGAATGGCAAGGCAGGTTCCGGCGGCCCGGCGTCGGCGGCGCGTTGATGACTGTGGTCTTCATCGCGAGCACGGGGTTCGCAGACGAGATCGCGCTGAAAGGATCGGTGCGACTCCGCGACGACGATCAGGTCGTTCGACTCGGCCACATCGCCGAGCTGACCGGCCCGTTCGCCGAACGCTTGGCCGACACCCCGATCGCCGAAGCGCCACAGGGCGACGAGGTGCTCGAACTGTCCGTCCGGGAGGTTCGCCACACCCTGGATGAGGCCGGCGCGCATTGGGGCAAGGTGCAGCTCAACGGCCGACGTGTCGTGGTTCGGCCGCACTACGCCGGCGACGCCCGTCCTCCCCTGGCCATGGCGGCCACGTCGATCGACAAGGCGCCCCGGCAAGACCCCCGCCGGCCAGCCGCGACCGCCGCTGCCGACTCTTACGAATACGCCGCCGATCTGGTTGATCGACACACGCTGCGGGGCAATATCGCGGCGATCGTCGCCCGGGGTCTGGGCGTCGAGCCGAGCAAGCTTCGTCTCGTGTTTGACCATCGCGACGTCGAGCTGCTCAACACGAGCCTGGATGCGTTTCGTTTCGAGATTCAGCCGTTGAGCAGCCTGCACAGCGACCGCATCGAGCTTCTGGTCCGGGCATGGTCCGCAGGCCGTATCCATCACAAACAGTCGCTGACCGTACGCCCCAGCCTTCACTTGGATACGGTGGTCCTTCGCCACGATGTCCCGCGCAGAACCATGCTGCACGATGACGATCTCGCCGTCGAGGCGAGGTGGCTTGCGCCGACCGCGGCCGCCCGGCTGGCCACGTTGGTCGAGGCGGTCGGACGAGTTGCCTCGGGCAGGCTACGCGGCGGCAATGTGCTGCGAAAATCAGATATCGCCCGGCAATTCGTGATCAAACGTGGGGATCGCGTTATGGTGCGGTGCATCGTTGGCGGGATCGTGATCAGCCTCGAAGCCGAAGCGCGCGGCAACGGGGCCGAAGGCGACACCATCGAGCTGCGCAAGCTCGGCGAGCGCGATACGTTCATCGCCACGGTGACCGGACCACATGCGGCGGTACTTGATCTGAATCGCTCGTAAAAACACCCTGATCGGGACAGCCATGAACCATCCAAACGCCAGCATCGTAACGACGACCTTCCTGCTCTTGTCGACCTCGATCGCGATCGCCGGGACGACTGACGAGTCTCAGTCCACACCAGGCACGACCACGAGCTCGCTTCTGGTCAAGGCCCAGGCGAACCCGCCCGCGCCGGTCGATGGAGCGGATGAGCCGCATGCGCTTCGCGATGTCAGCCTGTTCGCCATCGAGGAGGCGAAACCGCCCACGTTCCAAAAGCACGACTTGATCCAGATTGTCGTGCGCGAAACCTCGCAAGCCAGGAGCAAGCAAAAGCTGAAGTCTGAGAAGGAATACGATCTCACCGGCCAGATCTCAGCGTGGCCCAATCTGACGTTGCGCAATCTGCTGGACCTTCGCATCGGGGCTGGACGCACGACCGACCTGCCTCGGCTTGGCCTCAATTTCGAAAACGAGTTCCAGGGCAAAGGCGACTACGAGCGGCGCGACGACTTCACCGCTCGAATCACGGCCGAGGTGATCGAAGTCCTTCCCAACGGGAACCTCGTCCTCGAAGCCCGCAGCCAAATCAGGATGGATGAGGAAGTCTCGACGATGAAGGTGACCGGGACCTGTAGCCCGGACGCCGTCACGCCCGCCAACACGGTCTTCTCAAGCAACCTGCACGACTTAAAGATCGAAAAGATAAACACCGGCGAACTGAAGAAAGCCAATCAAAAGGGGTTCCTCTCCAAGCTCCTCGACGCCGTGTTTTCGTTCTAGAGCGGTTTCAATGATCTTGTAGCGTCACGCCATGGCAGGAACGGGACCACGTCGCGGCCTCAAAACCGATGGTATCCCGATTCAATCGGAACCTCGCCCATGCCAATATCCAGTGGCACGGGCATCCTGCCCGTGCAGA
>JACZXL010000363.1 GCA_022571635.1 Planctomycetota bacterium | reverse complement strand
GGCAGCACCGTCAAAGATATCCAGGAGTCGATCGAGATGGACGTTGAGATCCCCCAGGGATACTCAATTCGTCTCGAAGGGCAATTCGAATCGCAGCAGAAGGCGACGCGGGTGATCTTCATCCTCGGCAGCCTCTCACTGTTTCTTATGCTCGGCATCCTTTATAGTTACTTCAAGAACCTCGTGATGGCGCTGCAGGTGATGCTGAACATTCCGGCGGCGTTCATCGGCAGTGTCGCGGCCCTGTGGATCACCGATCAACCGTTCAGTGTGGCGAGTCTCGTCGGGTTCATCAGCCTCTGCGGAATTGCGAGTCGAAACGGCGTGCTGATGATCAGCCACTACATTCACCTTATGGCCGAAGAAGGGATGCCCTTCGGCAAGGAGATGGTGATTCGCGGAAGCCAGGAGCGCGTCGCGCCGGTTTTGATGACGGCCCTCACTACCGGCCTGGGTCTGATACCGCTCGCCCTGGCGGCGGGAGAACCGGGAAAGGAATTGCTATACCCTGTTGCGGTCGTGGTGATCGGCGGCCTGCTCACGAGCACGGTCCTCGACTTCTTCGTCAGACCGGCTGCGTTCTTGAAGTTCTCGGAGAACGCCTCACGCCGAACGTTGGAGCGCCTGAAGAGCGGGAGCGACAGCCTCGCCGATCGAATGGACGTCGCCACAAGCGACGCACCAAAGATCCCCAGCTCGACCAGTACGCTCAAGACGGCCGAAGAAAAACCAACCACCGACGCGGACAGTTCGACCTCGCCCAAAGCTGCTCCGCAAGCCCAAGAACAGCCAGATGCCCCCGATGGTAAGATGCCGGAGAAGCAATCACCCACCAAACCGAATACTCCTCCACGAAAGGAAGCAGAATGATGATTTCACGACGATACCTTATGACAGCACAGGCCATTCTGGGGGTACTCGTCCTGACCTTTGGCTTACTTTTGGTTCAGGGTTGCTCCGAGGCGGAGCATGCTGACGACGACCATGCCGACAACGGCGAAGTAAGCTACGACGATGACGCCAATCATGACGATGCCGGCGAGGCAGACGATTACGATGACGATGCACACGATGATGATGATGATGACGATGCCAACGGTGACGCCCATCATGATGACGATGATGATGATGATGATGCAGAGGGTGGGCACGGCGAACCGGTTGAGTTTTCCGCCCCGCAAACGTATTCCCACGCCGTCGAGGTGATCCACGCGCAGCTTGAGAAGATCGAGAAGCTCATGGCCACCGGGGGACTCGACCGCGTCCACGCCGAAGCTGCCGTTATCCGCGATATCGCCAATGGGATTGGGCGGCTTGCCTTGAAAGATGGTTCCGGTGTTCCGCGCGAGGCCGTGCGGGAGATCAATCTCACCGCCAAGGATCTTGCGGCCAAGTTTGGCCCGATTGACGAAGCCGGCGACTCAGGCGATCTCGCCGCAACCCAGACCATCTACGACGAGATGATTGCGCTGTTTGAAACGCTCGAGAAGTACGCGCCGGATCATGATGACGATGACCATGACGATCACTGACGAATTGTGGTGGCGATCGCCCTGGCACGTCGCGGGGCGATCCTCTTTCGGGAGCCGCTGATGAAGATACCACCACACCGAAACGTGCTGATGTGGCCGCTGGGACTTGGCGCGCTCTTAGTCATTGGCTGCGTGTCACTCGATCCGAGCGCGGACATCGATGAAGCGATGGGTCTTGTTGAGCAACGAAGCGGATGGCGACCGGATTGGAATGCGCCGTGGTCCGGTTCAATCGACGCATGGGAAGGCGAGACGCCGCTAAGCGTCGATCAGGCGGTCACCATCGCCTTGCGGAATAACCGTCCCATCCGCGCGGCACTTGAGGGGATCGCCTCGGCCCGTGCCGATCTCGTGCAGTCCGGCCTACTACCCAACCCCGTGCTCAGCGCAACGTTCGGTTCGGCGATCAATGGTGACGGCGGCGCAACGTCCGTCTCTATTAGCCTCATTCAACAGTTGACCGACCTATGGCTTCGTCCGGCAAGAAAAGACGCCGCCGCCAGCGCGTTGCGTGAACAGATCCTGGGTGTGAGCGACGAAGCGCTGCGTCT